>DATKWR010000964.1:0-4099 GCA_035529475.1 Sedimentisphaerales bacterium
AGCGTCAGATGCACCCCGGCGTCAACCTGCGGATGCGCTTTCAAATACGTCGCCAATTCCGGCACCCACGAGCACGGCATCATCACGCTCAGCGACGTCGCCACGCCATCCTCGGTGGCCTTGATCGCCCCCATGTTGGAATTGTGCGACATGCCCGCATCGTCCACGTGAAAAATGACGGCCCTGGTCCCCGCCGACCAGCCCAAACGCTCGGCATACGTCGGCGCCTCAGCCCCCTTGATTGTCGGCCCCGTCAAAATCATGGATGCAAGTAAGATAGTCTTGAGAAAACGATTGAACAACATAAAGTTCTCCTCTCGGACTTGATTCTGATCCATTAGTTCATGGGTGTATAACTTATACTTGGGCAAGCTCAACTATCAAGCAAAATCTCGAATCAGCGGCCGAATAATGCCGATAGAGACGCCCTTTTCTGTGGCACGAAGAAATACTTGGCCAAGAGGGCTTGGCGGATTATAATGACCGTATGAGAGAAGAAGTCACAAACTGGTTCAAGCAGGGTGAGGCGGATTTCAGAAGCGCTCAAAACAGCAAAAAATCGTTCGATTTCCATATGTCGGTTTTCGCGTCCCAACAGGCCGTCGAGAAGGCGCTAAAAGCGCTATGTCTGCACAGGTTAAGAGAATTCCCAAAAGGCCACTCAATAATCCATCTCGCGCGGAAGGTTGACGCCCCGGAGCACATGCTTTCCGGAATAAGGGACTTGAACCCTGAGTATTTGAGCACACGCTACCCCGATATGGCCGCGGGCATTCCTGCGGAGCTATACGACGAGAATATCGCGGCCCGTCATCTCAAGACCGCTGAACAGGTGATCGAATGGGTAAGACAGCAGATTCAAGAATAGCCGATTTCTTACAGAAGGTAAGAAAGAAGTATAACATAAGTCAGGCCATTTTTTTCGGAAGCAGGGCGCGAGGCGAGCATTTGAATGATAGCGACTACGACATAATCCTGGTCTCTGAAGACTTCAGAGGGATATTCTTCAGCCAGCGGTGTGCTTTGATGTACGACTTCTGGCAGCATTGGCCTATCGAGATAGAGCCGCTGTGTTATACCCATGAGGAGTTCGAAGCCAAAAAAAACCAAATCGGCATCGTCAGCGAGGCAATCAGGGAAGGAATACTCTTGTAAGACACAATTGGCATGAGACGCCACGATGAGGGGCCAGCAGAGTGCAACAGATTGATGGCTCAGGGGTTATGGCCGGTCAAAGGCTGGCGACCATGGCGTCTCCTACGGCAGGAAACCGAAGTTCTGCATCGTATGTGGATCAACCTAAATTGTTGTTATGCCTTTAGGAGATTGCAGTGGCTGAGGTAAACGAAGAAATTCTTGAGCAATACCTGAAGGCCGTGAAGAGATGGTTTTACATCGGCGACATTCCATTCACAGTGCCGCACAACTACAGCAATATTGACGTCCTTGGCTACGACCCAATTGCCAAGGAGTACTACGACTTTGAAGTCAAGTTTAGGTCGGCCTTCTCGCTTACAAATGATGGTGAAGGAATAGGCTATCTCGTCGACCAGTTCGAAAAGTTCAAGGCTCAAAGAGAGGCTAAAATCAGGAAGTTCATTGGTCGACGTAAAACCATAAAGGTTGTCGTTACCACCAAGAAAATGCTTGGAAAGTCGGAGGCCAAGCGGTCTGAAATGGAAAGCACCTTTCGCAAAAAAATGAAGGCTCTGGGTTACAAGTCGGAGTTGTGGTACTTTGATGACATGATTCCCGAGCTGGTTGAGCAGGTTGACATCAAGGGGCGTTACAACACACAGCTTCTTCAAACAATCCGGATGCTCAAGCTGTATGAAGCAAAGGCATAACCCTACGCTCAAGCGGGACTGCGCAAAAGCGCGCAGCCCCTTAGCTCCACGCTATCCCTTCTCTTTTTCTGGCCTTATTCCTTCGTGTGGTAGCTGTGGAGAAATCCTTCGACGAGGCTCAGGACGGCGTCCCTGGTTAAATATTTCTGGCCGCAAGAGTCTATTGCTCATCGCGCCCCGTCGGTTACAATGGGAGTATGGAGAACAGCAGATTCAGGCACATCTTGATTTGGGGCGTTGTTTTTGGAATAGCGGCGGCGACTCTGCCGGTGCAGGCCGCTGAGGTGGGCAAGATTTCGGCCAGCGTCCATGAATCTGGCTCGGGGGCCCCACTGCCCTGCCGGGCTTGGGTAAGCGTCGCAGGCAAACGATTCTTTCAGCCGCAGACGCAGACGTGTACGCCTTATGCGAGGGACCACAGTTTCTCATGCGACGGTTCCTTTGTGATTGAGGTTCCCGCCGGCAAGGCCACGATCCACGTCGAGCGGGGCAACGAGTACCGGCCCGTTGACAAAGATATCGTCGTGCAACCCAATCAGACAACCAACGTGGACATCACCTTGGACCGATGGGTCAACATGAGCCGGCGAGGCTGGTACTCGGCGGATATCCACTGCCATTTCGGCCTGGGGGATGTGCGGGTCCTCAAGCAACTGGCGCTGGCCGACGATATCAACTTCGAGCCGCTTCTGACGCTGTGGAATCATCAGACAAAACCGCCTGCCGACGGGAGCTGGCCCGACTGGCCGGGTGGTTCCAGTATCCAGGCCGATGCGACTCACGTGGTGACGTTTCGAAACCAGGAAATCGAGCGGATCGGCGGAGAGGCCTTCGAATCGACGGGCGCCCTGCTGATGTTCGGGCTGACCAAGCCCGTCGAAATGCCGCCGGGCAACAGCCGGTATCCCTGCGACGCTGTCTTGGGCCGGGCGGCGAAAGAAACTTCGCCCGAGTGCGTCATCGACACCGACAAGCCGATATGGGGCGAGAACGTGGTCGGCGTGGCCCTGGGATTGTTCGACTCGGTGCAGGTCTGTCACAACCACTACCACCGGGACGCAACTCTGCAAATGGGCCGCGTGGGCTGGGGAATGGCTGGGGCAGACATCGAAGAGGACCAGAAGGTTTGGGCGCAGGACGAGCTTTTCCACCGCACAAATTCGACGTACTACCGATTTCTGAACTGCGGATTCAGGCTGGCCGCGACGGGCGGTTCGGCGATGGGCGTGATGGCGGTCCCGCTCGGTTACAGCAGGACCTACGCCAAGCTCGATGGACCTCTGACCGAAGCCAACTATCTGGCGGCGATTCACGCCGGCCGCACCTTTGCAACCAGCGGCCCGATGCTCACCCTGACCGCTGACGGCCTGGACTGCGGCGCGGAAATCCAATGCTCGACAAATGCCGGTAAGTCCATCCGGATAGAAGCCAAACTGCGGAGCATCCAACCCGTCGATTCGCTCGAAATTATCTCGGACGGCAGAGTGATAAAGAGCGTCAGCCTCAAAGACAGGCCCTCGTCGCCGGTCTTCCGTAAGGAGTCCGGAGGACTTGTGGAGTCCATCGCGCTGGCCTTTGAGCCTCGGCGCAGCGGCTGGGTCGCCGCGAGGGCGATCTTTACCGCCCCCGATGGGCATCTTCGCCAAGCGCATACCAGCCCGATCTATATCACCGTGGACGGCAAGCCCACCGCCTCCAAAGCCGACGCCGAGTATATGATCCGCTGGATCGACCGGCTGGTGCAGGTAGCCGACAAGCCGGGCCGTTACAAGACCGACACCGAACGCTCGCAAGTCCAGGCCGTTTACCAGCAGGCAAGGCAGAAATACCAGGACATCGCACGCCAAGCCGTCGAATCCTGGGGCGACATTGATTTATGATATGCTATTTATGATTTATGATTGGGGCTTCGCCAATGCGTCAGCCAAATAATAAATCGAAAATCATAATTCATAAATCTAAAGCCTTTACCCTGATTGAGCTACTGGTGGTTATCGCCATCATCGCGCTGCTGATGGGGATTATGATGCCCGCCTTGCAGAGGGTCAGGAGACAGGCGGCCGGCAGCGTGTGTCTCTCCAACGAGCACCAGCTCGTGCTGGCCTGGATCATGTACGCGCACGACAACGACGACAAGCTCGTCGGAGGCCACGATGGGTATTCCTCCTCGCCCAGCAAGGGCTACGATTGGATCCAACTGCCGCAGACCGCGAGCGGCACCGTGGTCTCGGGAGCCGCGGCTACCCTGGAAG
>DATKWR010000965.1:0-6936 GCA_035529475.1 Sedimentisphaerales bacterium
TTGGTCCGGATCGCCAGCAACGACGGGGATGAGAATCCGTATGATTTCAATATCCAGGGGACGGCCTCGGCGTTGACAGCGCAGTCGGTCCCGTACAGCCAAGATTTCAGTGCCGGCAAGCCGGGGATCGCTCAGGGCTGGGAGTATTATTCGGACGCGGAGGGCCGGATCGAGGTGGTGGGCGGCCGGTTGCGTCTGGACGACACGACGGACAACCTGACGTACTCGCTGAACGAGGCGATCCTGCACGTGAATTTGACGGGTCAGACGGGGGTGGAACTGCGTCTGGACCACACCAGTCTGTGGGATGAGAACACGGCGTTGCCGGCGAGCTTTGACGGCCATTTCAAGGGCGACGGGATCGCGTTGAGCGTGGACGGGGGCAATCACTGGGTCAAGGTAACAGACTTGGGAGCCAGTTTCACGAACGGGGTGTTCAATCTGGATCCCGTAATAGCGCAGGCGGTAGCGGCGGCGGGCGGCAGCGCGAACCTGGCGGACGTTCAGATCAAGTTCCAGCAGTATGACAACTGGGCGGCCCCGAACGATGGGCGTGAATTCGATAATATTTGGATAGGCTGAGGAATTTTGCCGATAAATGAAGAAATGGTCTAACGTTCTTGTGGTTGCGCAGGTGCCCAACGCGGCCGCTTGCGAATCACATACGAACAAAATATATGGGCTTTCACTTTTGGAGGTTTGAACCATGAAAAGAGGAATTAGATCAGAATTAGTGGTGATGTTCGGGCTTATATTGCTGTGCGGTACGACTGAGGTCGCTTTGGGTGTATCCAACGACGACTGCGCAAATTCAAAGTCGGTCGGCAACGTAACAAACCTGGCATTCGACACAACGGACGCGACATTTGACGGCCCTGGACATTACATTACCGGCCGCAACGTCTGGTACTGTTACACGGCCTCATGCACGGGTGCGGCCACCATCGATTTGTTTGGCAGCAGTTTTGACACCAAGCTGGCCGTCTATGACGGGTGCGAATGCTATCCGAGTTTCGATGCTCTGATGAAGGCGAACGACGATGCCCGCGGTCATCAATCCGAAGTGTGCATTCCCGTGACGGCCGGCCATCAGTACCTGATTGAGGTCGGAGGATTCGGCGCCGGGGCGGGCCAAGGTGTGATGAGCATCAGATGCGACGGAAATGCTTTTCCGCCCGCCAATGATGACTGCGAGGAGGCAGCGCACATTGGCAACGTAACAGACTTACCATTCGATACGACATGCGCTACACTCGATGGTCTCAACAACTGCGCGAGGCTTAGCCACAATATCTGGTATCGCTATACCGCCACGCGCACAGGTGACCTCACCGTCAGTCTTCTCGGCAGTGAGTATGACACCTCGCTGGCCATTTACCGCGGGGGGGCTTGCCCGCCGACATCGGAAGATTTGATTGAATGCAACGACGACTTCGGGGATAGTGCGCAATCTCAGATTACTTTCCCGGCGGTTTCTGGCCACACATACCTGATTGAGGTCGGCGGATACAACTTAGACTATTTCGGTCGAGGGGTGATAAGCATCAGCTCGCCGTTCGAGCCGCCGTTGTTCAATGACAACTGTGCGAACGCGCGAAAGGTCGGCGACGTGACAAATCTGCCGTTCGACACCCGCGAGGCAACGTTCGACGGTCCCGGTCGCTGCATGAACAGCCCCAACTTGTGGTATCGCTACACGGCCTCATGTACGGGACAGGCCACGATCAGTCTGTGCGGCAGCAATTTCGACACAGTGCTGGCTGTCTATAGAGGATGGGAGTGCTATCCGAAATCGAGTGACCTGATGGGATGCAACGATGATGCCTGTGGCGGGCAGTCCGAGCTGAGGGTGAACGTCGTCGCCGGCAATCACTACCTTATTGAGGTGGGAGGCTACGGCGATGAAACCGGGCGAGGCGTGCTCAGTATCAGTTGTGAAGGGGAGCAGCCGGCCAAGCCATACGATCTGGGTGATGCGCCCGACAGTACGAACAACTTTGGAAAGGTCATGAGTGCCTACCCCTACCAGGGGCTTCTGCCGGTCGTTGTCCCCGGGAATTACCCGACTGTTTTCTACGACGGCAGCGGCCTTGGGCCCTACGGACCGGTTCATATGCGGTCTACGGCTGTGGCCTATCTGGGCGAGATGGTCACGTGGGAGACGGAAGCGGATAACGGGCCGGACCAGGATGGAGTCAACAACATCAGGCCCTCGATCGATTCGGCAAACAACGACAAGCAGGATGATGGTGTCAGCTTCCCGGTCAACCTGCCACATTGCCGCTGGGCGACATTGGACTACGTTGTTCAAGTGGTTCAGCCGGGCACGGATCTCTGGGTCAACGTTTGGTGCGACTGGAACCGCGATGGTGACTGGGACGATACGTTGACATGCACGGGTGGTCCCGCGCCGGAGTGGGCGGTTCAGAATCAGTTTCTGTTCAACCTGCCGGCGGGAGTCCATCAGGTCACCACACCTGCGATTCTCGCCTGGCATCCAAAGAATGGTCCGCAAGAAATGTGGATGAGAATCACCCTGTCGGAGAAGCCCTGGAAGGGCGGCAGCCATCCTGGGCAGGTAGGCAACGGCGGTTCCGGGCCGCTGTCGAAATACGACATCGGCGAGACCGAAGACTACTATTTCGCTCCGGATATGACCCGTCCGATATGCGAAGACTTTAACGGCGACGGAGTCGTCAACACGCAGGATTTGGTCGATTTCACAGCCGCGTGGCTCGAGGCTTGTCCCCAATAACCAATAGGCTCAGTGGTGTATCTGATTCAGGGGCTGTGGGCGCTTCCCTGCTCACAGCCCTTTTTCTATGCGCTCAGGAAAGCTGCAAGACTGTTGCCCGTACGGTCTGAAAATGATACTCTACAATCCTGGTTTTCAATCGGAGCGATGCTTAATGCCGGAATGTGACGGCAAGCCAAACGGCTGGAAGGGAAAAGGAACACGAAGATGGTATCGAAGACATTGCGTTACGTTATGATTCTTTCTGCATTGCTGATGAGCGCGGCTGCTTCTGCGGCTGAGCCCAATCTACAGTATGCACCTACGTGGGAGTCTCTGTCGAAACACAAGGTTCCGGAGTGGTTCCGCGATGCGAAATTCGGCATCTACACCCACTGGGGGCCAGTTACGGTCGGTGCCGAGGACGGGCCGGGGGGTGTCCAGTGGTACGGCCGCAGCATGTATATGCCTGAAAGCCCGACCTTCGAGTACCATCGCAAGGAATTCGGAGACCAGAATACGGTCGGCTACAAAGATGTCATTGCTCTGTTCAGGGCCGAGAGCTTCGATGCTGAGGCGTGGGCGGAGCTGTTTGCCGCCGCCGGGGCGAGATTTGCCGGCCCCGTTGCGATCCATCACGATAACTTCGCCCTGTGGGATTCGGCCCTGACGGAATGGGACAGCATGGACAAGGGTCCCCAACGGGACTTCACCGGTGAGTTGGCAAAAGCGATCCGCCGGCACGGCATGAAGTTCATCGCGACGTTTCATCATGCGTTCTCGTGGCGCTACTTCGAGCCGGCGTACAAATTCGACGGTGCCGACCCGAAGTACGCCGGATTGTACTGCCGGCCGCATGAGCCCGGCGCACCGCCCACCCGGGAATTCCAGGACCAGTGGTTGGGCAAAGTCAACGAAGTGGTGGACAAATACGAGCCGGACCTGATTTGGTTCGATTTTGGCTTGGGCAGCGAAAGCCACAAGTGTCTCACGCCGGAATACCGGATGAGAATGTTCGCGGACTACTACAACTGGGCGGCTCGAAACAGCCGCGAGGTCGCCGTCGCTCACAAACACCACGATATTCACCAGCACACGGGCATTCTTGACTTCGAGCGAGGACGCGAAGACCGCCTGACACCGTATCCGTGGCTGACCGACACCTCCGTTGGGCCGTGGTTTCACCAAAAATCGGTCCCGTACAAATCGGCCGGCGAGATTGTCGATGTGCTTGTGGACATCGTCAGCAAGAACGGCTGCATGCTGTTGAACGTCGGCCCTGCAGCCGACGGCACGATCCCCGCAGAGGCGCAGCAGCTTCTCCGGGAAATCGGGGCATGGTTGAACGTCAACGGTGAGGCGATCTACGAAACGCGCCCCTGGCTGACCTTCGGCGAGGGGCCGACCCGCAACACCGGCGGCGGTTTTAGTGAAAACAAAGACAAAGCGCATACATCGGAGGATGTCCGTTTCACGGCCGGCAAAGACGGCGGGACAGTGTATGTGATTGTACTCGACTGGCCGAAAGAGCGACTTACCGTCCAATCAGTCAAAATCACGTCGGCCGGCTCCGGTTCGCGCGTCGGCCTGCTGGGCTATGAAGGTGACATCCAATTCAGTGTGAACGATCAGAAGCAGTTGGTCCTCCATGTGCCCAATCTGACACCCGAACAGCGGCCATGCAGGCACGCTTTTGCGTTTAAGCTGACCGGCTTCGAAGTTGAGCTGCACGAGGTCGCTCGCTTCAACATGCCGGGCGCCGTCCACGTCCGGCAGCTTCAACTTGCCCTGATGATGTAGAGGAATGCACGCAACAAAGTCTTGCAGTGGTGACATGGGAAAGGTGGCAAAATGCGATTCCCGGTACGACAGTTACTTATAATATGGGTCCTCGCAGGGTTGCTGGGCCGGGCTGCGAAAGAAGAAAACTGAGCAAGCGAACGAATATTTCCTGGCCGGCAAAACGCTTCGCTGGCCGGTCATCGGGCTGGCGCTGTTCGCCACAAATATTTCCACGGTCCATCTGGTCAGTCTGGCTGAAGAGGGCTACACGAACGGGCTGGCGGTATTCATTCTTGATTTCTCCAAAATGCTCGACGCGTTCAGGCAGGCCCATCCCTCGTTCAGTTTCCTCACGTTCATGGTGATGAGCTTCATCCTTGCGGTTGTTTGCGGCCTGATCCTGGTGGTCATGTCGTTGGCATTTCCTGAGCCGCTCACGGAGGAAAAACGCAAGCTTGTCTGGAAGTCCCCGCTGGAGCCGCTTCACGAAAAAGGCTGGCCCGGCCTTGGCAACTACAAGCTGCTCAGCGGTATTCTGGCGCTGACGATGATTGCTCTGTATGTCATCTTCACCTTCTTCGTCAACTGACGGGTCCGACAGGTCCGACCAATCTGACCTGTCAGGCAAGTCGGACTTAACATTCCAGGCGGTGTATGCTATGATGTTGGCATGATGAGTCGTCTCACAGATTCGTTATTGAGGGGGGGAACCGTCGTGCTGTTGGCGGTACTCGCACTAAGCAGCAATGTGGTCGGGCAGGGCCCCACCCTACAGGACTTGGGCGTTGAGGAGATTATCTTTGCCTGCCGGCAGCCTGGTGCGGGGGGACACTGGTATGAGAACTTTGGCTACTACGCCCACGACGAGCATGAGAAGCTCTATCGGGCAAAAGGGCGGTTGTGCCGGCTCAACGTCGCCACAGGCCAAGTCACTATCCTTCTGCAGGACGACGAAGGCTCGATTCGCGACCCCCAGGTGCATTATGACGGTGAAACGATACTCTTTTCCTACCGCCCGGGCGGGACGGATTATTTCCATCTCTGTGAAATAGGCGCGGACGGCAGTGGGCTGCGGCAGCTTACTTCGGGCCCGTACGACGATATGGAGCCGACCTACCTGCCCAACGGGCAAATCATGTTCTGCTCCAGCCGGGCTGACCGCTGGGTCCCGTGCTGGTACAGCCAGGTGGCGATACTGTATATTTGCGACAGGGACGGGATTAACATCCGGCCGGTTTCGGCTAACATCGAGCATGACAACACGCCCTGGCCGCTGCCCGATGGACGCGTGATCTACGAGAGGTGGGAGTATGTTGATCGCAGCAGGGTTGCGTTCCACCACCTCTGGACGGCCAACCCCGACGGCACGGGCCAGATGATCTACTACGGAAATCTTCACCCGCATACCCTGATGATCGACGCCAAGCCGATTCCAGGGACCGATAACGAAGTTGTGGTGGTATTTTCTCCCAAGCATGGCCGCAAGGAGCACGAAGGGGCCATTACCATCGTGACGCCCAAGAAAGGGCCGGACGAGCTGGCCTCGGCGCGCAAGATCACCGAGAAAGAGAATTTCCGGGACCCGTTCCCGATCTCGGCCGATTGCTTTCTCGTGGCGCGGGGGCCTGAGTTGCTCGTCATGAACGGCCGGGGCGAAACGCAACAGCTCTACCGCTTGCCGGCCGAGCTGGCCAAGGCGGGCGTTGAATGTCACGAACCTCGTCCTTTGAGCGCCCGGCCGCGCGAGGCGGTGATCCCACCGCGAAGCGACCCGGCGCAGGCCGTCGGACGGCTCATTCTTCAGGACGTCTATACTGGGCGGCGGATGGAAGGCGTCAGGCGTGGGGAGATCAAAAAGCTCCTGGTGCTCGATAGCCTGCCCAAGCCGATCAACTACAGCGGCAAGATGCCGCCCATGAGCTACGGCGGGACCTACACGCTCGAGCGGATCCTGGGCACCGTTCCCGTCGAGCCGGACGGCTCGGCCTACATGGAGGTGCCTGCCTTGCGGAGCCTGTTCTTCGTGGCTCTGGATGAAGACAACAACTCCGTCAAGAGGATGCACAGTTTTCTGGCCGTCATGCCGGGGGAGACGACCAGTTGTCTCGGCTGTCACGAGCAGCGGCAGAGAACGCCACTGCCTCGCGCGCCCGGCGCGGTACAGGCGATGCAAAGGCCGCCCAGCAAGATTGCGCCCATCGCAGATGTTCCTGACGTTTTCGATTATCCGCGCGATATTCAGCCGATTTTTGACAGGCATTGTCTGGCGTGCCACGATTACGATCAGCGTGCCGGCGGCGTTATTCTCAGCGGCGACCATGGGCCGATTTTCAGCCACAGCTACTACACACTGACTGCACGGCAACTTGTCGCCGATGGGCGCGACCGTTTGGAGACGAACCTTCCGCCTCGCTCGGTCG
>DATKWR010000966.1:0-4426 GCA_035529475.1 Sedimentisphaerales bacterium
TTTGTCTGCCGAGGCCTTCTCGATGGACGAACCCTGGGTGCTTGCCTGGTTTGGCGATTCGACGCCGGCCCGCGCACATGTCCAGCCGCATGACGTGGAGAATGAGCGAGGCGTGACCAAGGGTCCGGGCGGATACAGTGAAGAGCCGAGCAATGTGGACATGCCGGTTCTGTTCCGGCTGGAACATAAGGTCAGTTCCATCCGGCTGAGCGGGCAACAGGGTCTGGTCTTCCACTTCACGAGCGAGGCGGGCAAGCTGGCGGTCATGCCTCTGGCCGGCGGCAGGCTTTTTCTACCGGCCGAGACGAAAACGTGGTCAGCAGGGCTTCCGGCTCAGGTGGTGCAAGAGTGCCGCCGGTGGTCGGCGAGGCTGACGCATTTTCCAGTTACCGTCGTCGAATCATTTGCGACGGACTCGGCGGCCACCGGCACGGTGACCGTTAAGCAACAGTTTCAGTGGACTTCCTTCGATGATGACTGGAGCAGCGAATCTCCGAAAGCTGCACCGGTCCCGCCCGCTCTGGCGCTGGCTTATGCCGGGGGAGCTGCCGTGAAGTTTCTCGACAAGGGCAGACCCGTCACACCGGCTGATTGCGGCTTCATGGATGTGCCCGGTCTTGTCATGGTCATCGAAGACGCCGGCGAATACGAATACCGGCTTTCGGACTTGAACAAATTGCTGGAGGTTCGAGACCGTCGTGAAATCCCCGACAACGCCGATGCGAAACTCCTGCGGGAAAAACTCGAAAGGCACGTGACCCAAATGGTCGATGCAGGCCACCTGGCGCCGTTGCCTTACATCTATGGCGGCATTGGCGGGACGTGGTTCTCCCATCTATACTGGGGGACAAGCCCCGAATTAGCACAAGCATTGGCGATGGCCTTTCCGTATCTTTCCAGCCCTCTTCAGGCGAAGGTCGTCGAGTATCTCAAGAGCGAATGGCGAGTCAATCCGCCTTTTCAGTTCAACGGGCGCCGCTACCTCTCGGGCGAACCTCGCATGACGTACGAATTGCCGCTCGAGGATATGAGCCGTCATTTGACCTACGCGGTTTCTCGCGAGGGCGAGTACCGCCAGTCAGACTATTTGTCCAGTCTCTACGGCGTCGATGCCTACCTGCGACTCACAGGCGTTCAACCCGATCCCAGCCTGCGGGATAGATCGCTCGCTTTGGTCAGACAAATGCTCAGCAAGCAGGATTGGGCCATTATGGGACCCACGCGACTGCGCGACGTCAGGGACCGCCACGCCGTCTTTTACTACAACCTCCAGGGTGCGGCCACGTACAACCGCTGGCTGGCCGGCGCGATTGGTTTTACCCGGATGGCGCGCCGCTATGGCTGGGCGGAGGAAGAAAAGCTGGGCTGTTATCTGGTTGCAAAGCTGGCTATGGCTCGCCTCGCCCAGGCGTGCTACGTCGGCCAGATGTATCGGCATGGACTCCTCCGGGGGCAAGCCGACCGTGACAACCGCGCACTGTTGCACATCGATACCGGCTGCACGGTCATCGGCCGGGGCCCGATGGAGGTCGGTGTGCATCAGAATCAGGAAACGCCGCCTTTCAACGACCTCGTCGAAGAGGTGGGCCGTCTGTTGGGCGCATACGCTCGCGCCGAGTGCAAAGTCTATCTGGACCACCTCGATTACTCGCTGCCGTTTTGGTACATCAGCGAAGCGCCGAAAGAGCAGGCGACGGAACACCGCACGACGCCCTTGCAGTATTACAACGGCAACGTTCTGGCCCAGTATTGGATACTCGGCAAGCGACAAGATGATTTCACCCGGTACATCGACACCAATCGCTTTCTCGGCGACCTCTACTATATCCAGAACCTGGCGGCCGGCATCGACAGTTACACGGCGACCGCCGGCAGGTAGGGGCCGGCGTCAAATCGGTGCCGGTTTTTCCAACAGTGGACATGTAGCATTGGTTTGTGTAATATTGTCTGCATGAGTATTGGCACGAAGCGAGCAGGCTATGATGCGCGTCACAGACAATAGAACGCTGAGGAGGGCACTGCTGAGATCCGGCACGGCGCTCTGCGTGTTTCTGGCGGGGTGCAGCACCCGCGCTCCGAAGCCTGTCGATCGCGAGCCGGTCTTTCAGGCGGACCGATATGACCGGGCCATCTCCGAGTTTAACAACGTGCTTGAAAAAAACCCGCGCGACGCGAGGGCCCACTACGAACGGGGGCTTGTCTATTACAACAAGGGCGAATACGACAAGGCTTGGCAGGACGTGCACAAGGCACAGAGCCTGGGATATCACGTTCCACCCGAATTTATCCGGCTCCTTTCCGAAGTTTCGCAGAAGAACAGGTAGGCTCGGCGGCCAATCCCCACCGAGGCGGTTGCCGATTCTGGTGTCATAGCCGCAATCGGAGAGTGTCTATGTCGCCCCTGCCTTCATCCACGTTTAGCGAACGGGGGGCCGTATAGCGGGCCCGTGGCGGTATTGTCATGCCCTCACCCAAATAGAAGCCCGGCTGCGTGGGCTGATTGTATGCCACGTTTTGCCAGGCCACGCTCAGCCTGTACACGGCGTCGTGCATCAAGGTGTACAGACGATGCTCAGTTGGAAGTGTCGTCGTGAAGATGCGCAGCTCTTTGCCGTCCCGTGTCCTCCAAATGGCTTCTTCAGGCCAGTCGCCCTGGATGTCGGTATAGAGACAGGGGTTTGCCTCGGTCCGGTTGTTTGTGACCCAATCATAGTCGCCCCCAGTGAGCAGCCGCGTTGCTGTGCCGGCGATGGCCACCTTGCTGAGAATTCTATTGACAAGGGTTCCTTGTATTTAGTATAAGTAAAATAGGTGAAGCTTCGTAGTATCCGGCTTTCGGGCAATAGGAGTCTTACTGCTTTTCATGGGAAAGGAGGTGATCTGGGACGTACAGAATCACGCCGAGGCAGGCAGTGTCGTGTGTGAGCTTCCAAATCAATTATTTCATTTGAAGGAGGACTACTATGTTCAGAAACTTGATGTACCTGATTGCCGCGGTTGCAGTGCTGGGTCTTGCGGGCAATGTCTTCGCCCAGGAGTCGGCATGGGATTTCTATATCCCTTACGCTTTTGAGCCCCCCGTCCTCGATGGGCAGGTGGACGCGGTATGGGCGAGTGCCTCAACACAAGAGATGACTGTTCCCATCAACGGGACAGTCGATTCGCCTCTCGATGCCGGCGGTCACTGGCAGGTCATGTGGGACTCGGAATACCTCTATCTGATCGTGGAGATTGTCGACAGTCAGTTGGTGAACGATACCGCTGCGAACAACTGGCGGGACGACAGCATCGAATTCTACTTCGATGGCGGCAACACCAAAGAAGAGTATGCTGTTGCAGGGGCTTTGTCGGGAGACAACCGCCAGTACAACTTCGGCTGGACCACGGACGCTATCCAGGGCACCAATGCCAATACGACCGGTGTCGAGCACGTCCAGGTCAATACCCCCACGGGCTGGCGCCACGAGATGAGGCTCCCCTGGATGTCACTCCAGGGCAAAGCGCCTCAGGTAGGCGATCTGATCGGCATCGACTGCTTCTTCAATGACGACGACGACGGCGGTGACACCCGTGAAACTCAGCTCGCCACCTTTGCCGATGACAACGGGGACTGGCGCAACCCCGCGGACTGGGGTACGGCCATCCTGGTCATGGGCGAGAGCAACATTGCCTATGGTCCGAGCCCGGCTAACGGTGCTGTCAATCCGGCCACGTGGGCCCAGCTTAGCTGGAAGCCGGGACCAACCGCCGTCTCACACGATGTGTACATTGGCGATAATTTCGACGATGTGAACGCCGGAGCGGCTAATGCCTTTTGGGGCAACTTGGCCGCAACGTCTCTGTTCGTCGGTTTCCCCAGCTATCCGTATCCGAATGGTCTGGTGCCGGGCACCACCTACTACTGGCGCATCGATGAGGTCAACGACGCCTACCCGAACAGTCCGTGGAAAGGGAGTATCTGGAGTTTCTCGATTCCACCCAAAACAGCCTACGATCCCACCCCGGCTGACGGCGTGGAATCTGTCGCTCTGAATGTGTCGCTCACTTGGACCACAGGCTACGAGGCAAAATTTCACACCGTCTATTTCGACGATAATTTTGACGATGTGAACAGCGCCACGGCGGGAACCATGGTGGCAACGACGACTTACAATCCCGGGCCGTTGAAGCCGGCAAAGGTCTATTATTGGCGGGTCGATGAAACGGATCCACCCGCCACGTACAAGGGCCAGGTCTGGAGCTTTACCACGCTGGGGGCCGTCGGCAATCCCTATCCCTCGAATGGCGCCGGCAGCGCCGAGATGAACGTGATTCTAAGCTGGACGCCGGGAGACGATGCTGCCTCACACCAACTTTACTTCGGCATGGACAAAGAGGCCGTGCGCAAGGCCAATACTGCCTCACCCGAATACAAAGGCGCCAGGGC
>DATKWR010000967.1:0-8119 GCA_035529475.1 Sedimentisphaerales bacterium
CGTGATTGAATTTCTTCCGATCCGTTTGTGACACGCCTGCGATTTCCCATACGGTCGTCTGCGTTCGTTCACCGTTACCGAGTCCATAGTCCGGCGGAGAGTGACCTTTTACCCAGCCCATGAAGCATGGCTCGTGCTTCCAGTGGTATTGCCCGCGACCGAGCAGAAGGACCGGCTTAACCCAGATAATTTGGCGGTGCAGTATGACATCAGCAGCAGCAGCAGCAGCAGCAGCAGCAAAGAATCCTTGTATTAGGTGCGCGTGCCACAAATACCACGCAGCATTCTTCTTCAAAGCGCAGTCGCAAGCGCAAGTAAATATAGTTTCGAGGAAGGCTTGCAACTTCTCATCGTGGAGGGTGTCGTTCGCCACTCGTGGTTTCGCCACTCCTGGGTTCGACCTCTGGTCGTTTGCATAGGCGACACCGTAGGGCGGGTCCGTATTCATAAGCGCCGCGCGGCTTTGTCCCATTAGTGCTTTTACATTCACCGCTCTCGCCGCATCCCCGCAGAGCAGCCTATGATCACCGAGTACCCACAAGTCCCCTGTTTTGCTAATCGGCTTCTTCGGCGGGTCGGGGACAGCATCGGGGTCGGTCAAGCCTTCAGGCGGAGGATTGAGGATTGTCGCCTCGAATCTATCCCAATCGAAATCGGGCAGGTCAATCGTCCCCAAGTCCGGCATTTCAATGCCATCTAAGTAC
This sequence comes from Sedimentisphaerales bacterium, assembly GCA_035529475.1. Classification (GTDB taxonomy): domain Bacteria; phylum Planctomycetota; class Phycisphaerae; order Sedimentisphaerales; family Anaerobacaceae. The sequence goes on from DATKWR010000967.1 coordinate 705, forward strand.
TCGCGAAGGCCATCGAATGTCACCTTGCCATACTGAGATACATAGCCAAGCAACCTGTCTTTGGCGTCGTCAAGACTTGTGGCCTGAATCTCGCACACAGGAACCTCGCCTCGCGCCAACGTCCATCCATCCGCGATCATGGCATCAAGCACTTTCTTTCTCTGCGTGCCGTCCAGAATCTTTTTCTGCCAGACGAAAAAGGGCGCGTCAAAACCTTTGGTCTCGATACGTGTTCGGAGCTTCGCAAGGTTTTGAGGGGACAACTCTTTCAGTGCGCCCTGTATAACTTCGAGGCTGGTTAGCTTTTCCATGCGGGAGCCTTTGCAGGCTATTTTGATGTTCTTTGCCATTTTTCTCCGATCTCCGCTACATCGCCGCACCCACAACGCCATGCTTATCTTCGAGTATCCTGATAAGCTGCTTTCGGTGGCACTCGTTCGGGTTCTGCTCCATGCACATGATGCACACGGTCGACTTCGAGGCCAGCTCCGCTATCTCCGGCAGCGACTTGAGCCAATCGTTGTAGCCGAGCGTGAAGCCGCCGAGCTTGTCACCACGCAAGAGATACTTGATCCCCTCTACCGACAGAGCCATCCCCAACTGATTCTTCGAGAACCCCTTGACTCGGCTGAACGGCTTTTCTCGCAGATCCACAAGCACGTCGACGTGGTTGCTCTTGAGCACTTCCAGGAACCCCGCCAGGTCTCGGCCCTGATAACCGATGTGATAGACGACGGGAACGTTGAACATGTTTTTTGTCGGTTTTTTCATAGTGACTTTATCCTAACAAATATGTTGGCATTAGTCCATAAGAAAATATGAGGTATCCATATTTTGTTTCGGCTGTTAGCTTACAGATACACCCCCCGCCCGGCTAGTTGGATGGTGGCACCGAGCGGGGGCTTTACAAATTATCGCTTCTGTTTACCCTGCCGGCGTGTTGTCCCAATTCGCAACCGCGTTACGGACCTTCGACATTTCAGCGTCAACTTCTTCCTGGCCGATCTTATCGCCATTCTCCACACGTCGAATCAAGTCAGCAATGGCAGGGACCAACTTTCCCGCCTCAATCAACAACGGCAGGAGCTTCAAGAATTCCGCTATCGCCATAATACTTTTTCCTCAGAAGGTTCTTGAGTTCACCGAGGATCATTCGGAAGGCGGTCATCGCGTCGGCGTCAATCTCGCCGGCCTCGATCGCAGCTCTCCACTGGAGCAAATACTTTTCCCCCAGGTGGATCATGGCGCCGATGTCCTCGATCTCATCGCTGCCCAACTGCCCTTGCGCCTTCAATTCCGTCAGCACGTTCACGGTTGCCGAGAAGACCTTAGCCGATGCAACCAGCTCGGCGTTAGGGTCTTCCCTCAATGCACAGCCCGCCGATGTCACCATCAGCAGGCACAACAGCCAAATTGCTTTGCGCTTCATGCTTGTTCCTTTCTGTTTACTTCCACGATTTCTTCCGGCGTCGCTACGCCAGCCGGTATGTCCATCAGCGTAGCCTCTACGAGATGCCCGTTGTTCTTCGGATGCTTCCAGTCCAGCACAGTCTGAGCGATCAAGCCCACCAGACCGACGATCCCGCTGATCACCAGAGCCAGCTTCAATATCTCGGCGTCAACGTCCGCCGTCCGCGCGAGTATGACGATTGTCGCCAGAGTCAGCAGTACGAGTTGGGCCTTGCGGCTCCAGTTCTTGTCGATTACGTTTTTCCAGTCCATCATGTCACTTTCCCTTTCTTTCTCTTGACTTCGGCAACAGCTTACGGATTCCCGGCTGCGTTGCCGTGACATATTTGCGGCGGATAGTCTCGTCGTCGAGGGAGTCCACCATATTGAACCGCAACGCTTCTCGGGCCGTCGTGGTCTGGCGGTTCTTCGATACCACGTTCAACATCTGCATCGCCATTTTGATCTCGTCCCCGCCCTGGCGATCCCCGCCAAGATAGTCCTGCATGATCTTCAGCGCCGTCCCTTCGATTTCCGTAAACTGCTCCGCCCTTGCTTCATTGATTTCCAAGTTCATTTTGAGTTCCTTTCCTTGCTTGTCGTTTCCATTCCGTTGACGTTCTGAAACTTCGAGTTCTGCTTGCGTTCTGTTCTGCTCTGGTCGATTCCCATCCAATCACGTCACTTCTGCTCAGATTGCGTTCTGTTCTGCTCTGGTCTGGTCCGTTCGCCTCCAATCACGTCCCGTCTGCTCCGCTTGCGTTCTGTTCTGTTCTGGTCAGATCACCTCAACTCTCTTCACGTCGCCTCACCTTGCGTTCTGTTCTGGTCTGGTCGAGTCCTTTCTTTTCCGTTCCCTTCTTTTCTCCTTGCGTTCTACTCTGGTCTGCTCGGCTCGTCTCAGCTCTGCTCTCTTCGAATCGTTTCCCTTCTCATCACATCGCCTTGCGTTCACTTCTTAGCAGCCTTCTTACTTCTCAACTGCCACGCCGTCACCCGGCACCGCCCGAACGTCGGCCCGTAAGCGCCAACGCCGCATCGCAAGCCTGCAACGTCGAACAGTTCACGGACAAGGCTCTCGTCGATGCGGTCGTCAACAACCTGAACGATAAACTCCAGTTTCCACGGAACATTGAAGATCGGCCGGCGAGTCAGACTTCGTGATCCGGTTGCGTTGATAAATGAGCGTTCGTCGTAGTCGTCAAATGTCGCTCGCTTTGGCGACAGATAGACCTTTTGCGGGTCTACTTTCCCAAGCACCCAAATGCAGGCCACACATATCGACTTATACTTTGAGCCTTTCGCCTTCTGAATGTCACTACCGAGAATCTGGGCGGCTCCCCGTCGATGCTTATTACCAATCAGCATCATTCGCAGGTTGTCTGTCGGGATAAAGGCGCCGTTCTTGTCAATGTACGCCTTGAACGGCAGCAGTTTTTTCCATGCGTCCTTGCCTGTGAGTTTCGCGCCGCTCGTGTCCACTTCCTCGGGATTGAAAAACCTGTCGTGCATCATCGGTACTAATCCAGTTAGCTCTACATCCATTTCATACATTGCTACTCTCCTTTTCCTGTTCGTTTCTTTCCAGTCTTATGGCCCGCAGGGGGGCCAAGCGGAAGCGCCATTACGATGTCTTGGTACGCGATCAGGAACGTGTCACCGTAGTGATAGGTACCTTTTGGCAGTTGGTACACAATTCTTCCGGGCCACAATCTGTAAATGACACCGGGAATCCCATTGCTTGCCCAACTGCTTTCAGTTTCGCAGCGTGAAGCTCACAACATAGCACGTCTGTGCCCGGCCAGTGGCCTATTTTTGTTGCTATTATTTTGTTCATCTCCAAACCCTCGTCGGCGACGTCAGCGGCCTTTGCAGCTTCGTGGCGTACTGCCAGATCTTCTCTGCCTGCGTCAGTCTGAGTTCCGGTAAGTCACGCACCCAAAGGTACGGCAGATCCTCACCGAAGGCGTACACGACCACTGTCCTGCGGTCCACCTTCCACGTCGCCTTGTCCCTCGTGCTGGCGCGGAGTTCGAGATAATAGACGCCCTCTGCCGGGGGAGTCCACGCCCATTGGAAGCCTTGGTTCCATCCGCCGTTCGGATCCTTGACGGGGCGTTCCGCGAGTCGCTGAATCACCGTGTCGGCCGGCGTGCCATCAGCCATGACGATAGTCAGGTCACAGAGCCATCCGCCTTTGTTATGGATGCTGACTGAGCTTACGACGCTCACGTTCGGCTCTGCTACGACATAGTCCAGCAGGTCCGCCGTGTAGGCGTTCGGCTCGATTGCAAACGGGATTTCATTCGGGTCCAGAGGCGCCGGGCGTTCGGCGGCACTGGCGAAAGTCACCAGAGCCAGGAACGCCACGATCGCCGCCACGATTGCTACTCTTGCTTTTGTTCTGTACTTCATTTCGTTTCTCCTTTACTTAATTAAAACCAAGCTCCGCTGCTGTCCTGTAATACAGATTGTTTGCAGCGTGGACACACGCCAGAAAAACTGGCCCCGTCAAATCCCTGTTCTTTCGGGGGTAAATGCCATCCCATTTTGTGACACGCCCAGGGACCAAGCCATCTGTTGCAGCAGGCTGTCACCATGTAACTATTTCTCGTATCTCTCGCACGATTGCTTCTGCTGTATCAGTGGCCTCGCCAAAGCACGTTTCGGGATATGCCATAGAGTGTCCACAGGCTTCACGTTGCTTGTTTTCTGCAACCATCCCTTCAATCGTGCCATAGACCACAATCAATTTACCTGCTGCTGCCACGATTCCTTGCAACCCCTGCAACATGCTTCTTAAATCCTGGGCCGATATATCCTTCATGTTCGTTTCTCCACAATAATGTTCTTGCCTTTGATCTTCAGTGACGATTGACGATTTACGATTTACTATTGATTATTGTCACGACTCGACGCTCCGATCCCGGTACGCTGCTGGTCGCGACCATTTTCGGATCAATGCTAGCCATTGTGCCTGCGGTTGCCATGCACACCATGCAAAAGGTACCGCTGGCGGCTTATACGGCTGAACGAATGGCAAAAACCCTTTGGCGTACACCGCCCCTAACCGCCTCTCGGCTTCCGTTACGGACTCTCCGTTGTAGCCGACTAGAACGAAGCATCGTTTCTTCGCAATCGAAAAATCCGCGAGCAGGTCCCGGGCTTTATCCAGCCGTATCAGATCCTCGGCCCGATCGCATGCCACCCATAGCTCATTTACGCGGATTGATTTCAATAGGTCGACGTGCCACGGTTGCAGGAGATCGACATCCAGTCCGCCCTTGAACTCCGCGCCCTTGCGCTGTCGTCGCAGCATATCGAATACGGCTTCGATATGACCGCGAGAGCAGGCGAGCAGATTGTTGTCTTGTACTATATGTCCCGGCTGTATCGGTAACTCGCGGGTCCCGCCTTCCCGCGCATGAACTAGGCAATAACGGCATCGCTTTGGGCAACCGCGTGAAGTGATCGTCACGCCTTCTTTGATGAATCGCCCGGGATAAAATGCGCCTCCGCGATCATTGAATGCGGGCCCGCCGATCTCCGTGGGATACCCCGCGGCCTCCCATTCTTGTTGTATTTTTTTGCCGGTATCGATGTCCCAGGAGAATGTCACCGACACACGTACAAGCCCTTTGTAAGGGATGCGCCACAATGGGGGTCCGCCAACAAAGGCCATATCATCCTTTGGCGTCCATTTTGTTCGTGTTGGAAACACTCGAAGCATTATCCTGTCACATTCATTCATCCGTCGACTCCATTAGCTCGGTGGGCACATCCCTCGGATCCGACTGGCCCGAGCCGTCGGCGTTGATGCGAATGAACGCCTGGCCGCGGCAATTGGAGCATTTCTCGGGCTTGCCGACGAAGTCGTGACCGCAGCGGTTGCATTGCCACTTATGCGCCGCCGCCGGCAGTGGCAGATCGGCCGGCTCTTTCGCCTTGCGATGCTTCGGCTTCGGCCGGTCGGGATTGTTCTCGATCTGCTCGGCCATATCGATGGTCTTTTGCCGCAGCCGCTGAGCCTCGGCCGGATTGCCGAGCTTCTCCTGTACCCGCGCTGCCAGCTCAATCTCGCCGGCCGGCCCGCCCATTCGGCCCAGGTAGCAGTACACACCGCCGATTTTGACCTGTCCCTTCCACTGCGTGACGCCCGGCCGATTGGCAAGCGGCGGGGTCTTGCTAACGCCAAAATACTGCGACGTCCGGCCCTTACGTCCCGCCCGGCACTTGCGGGTTGGCGCTGTTTTATTCTCGGGCTCTTCCCCGGTAATACCGGGGTAACTATCCAGCGACCGACCGTTGATCTCAACCACGGCAGCCGTCGCCGAAACTGGTTCGGGTACGGTTTCGGGTTCGACCGGCGGCTGGCGGAACGCCGCGAGGCCCGCCGCAACTTGACCGCCGACGATCACGGTCTTATCCATCGCAGCCGGCGCCAGTTGCCACACCGTCTCGATGGCGACTCGCAACGTCTTGACCCTGGCCTCGGCCTCGGTGAGTTCGAGCTCCAGTAGCGTGATTGCTTGTGTTGTTCTGCTCACGATTTCGACTCCTTTCTCCGGCGCGTGCCGGTTTTGAATCACTTCAAACCCTTTCTTGATCGCCTGTCCCAGGACAGCCCTCGATGTTGTGACATGAAGCCGGCGAGGATGAACAGTCGCCGAAGCCATCGTTTCTGTGGGCCACGCAAGCCAGTGACTGTCACTGGCCAGTACAGCAGTCGCCAGTGATATTCACGCAACAGCTTGCACCAACACCAGCCATAAACAGCCCCCAACGTCTGAAATAGTTCATCCATTAACCATTGCTCCTTTCTGCGACAAGATCAACCTGCTCCAGTCGCCCGTTGCGTTTTTGCCGCCATCTGTTGCGTTTTTTTAGCCACCTTGCGATTTTCTATTTATGATTTATGATTTATGATTGACGTTCCATACAGATGACCATCTCCCAGTCTATCCGTGGTGAGCCTTTCTTTTCAGCCAGCCTTCGGAAGAACGATTTCCGCTCCTTCTTTTGCTTAATCGTGCCGAACAGCCCGTCGTGGCTCGTCTCTTTGACCAGCATCGCCCGGTGCTTACAAACGGTCTTGAACCCCACGGACTCACAGAGCCGCTGCCAGTCGCCGCAGAAGTCCACTCTTTGGCCCTTTCTGACGAAGTCCTTGACCACCCATATCGCATGGCCGCCGGGACGGAGTATCTTGTGGCATTCAGAGACGATGATTTTTGCGGATTCCCAGAAAGTGGGGCCTTTGTCGTTACCGATGTTGCCAGGGGTTTCCAGCGTTCCCCTTGTGGATTTACCTTCGCCGAATGGTGTGCCGTTTGATCGCACAAAGTAATCAACTGGCATATTCGCGGCACCACGATTATCACTTGACTCGAACGGCGGGCTTGAAAGCACGCAGGCGATGTCGCCGAGCTTGAGATTAAGCTCTTTTGTATGTTCCGAATCCGTGTATTTTTGAGTGGCAAGAATTGCAGACGGTTTCGAGGTTTTCGAGGGAATTGTCCCATTCTCCGCCTGTTTCTTCTTTTGTTTTTTTATGATGGACTCGCAAGTGTGGCTTATCGTCTCCGCAATAGATACATCGGTTGCCGTCACGCTTTTTTGCGGCCAATCTTTGTCGCCGCCAACCAATCCCTCGCCAATTTGGGTCTCCGCCTTTCCATCTGTAATTATGTTCTCCATAGTTTCCGAGACAGAGAGTCCCTTTTTTCGCCTTGCCTCGTCGGACGGCGAGTTCTTTTGCTTGGTCACTTTTGAGGAAGCAAGTTCGGCATCGCTTAACATTCTTGTCGTGGCTTTTGATTGTGGTTCCGCAGTCAATACATTGTCGCATTGCAATACCTCATTTATTGAACCTGATTTCATACTTCCGAGCTGGCCGGGAGTCTGGCCGTAGCCTGCCTTAGAATCATTATCCTTGTATTTGACGCTGCCAACGTGCTCAAAACCCT
>DATKWR010000968.1:0-9832 GCA_035529475.1 Sedimentisphaerales bacterium
TACAAAAACCCACCAAAATGCCATAAAGGTAAAAGCCAATGCTCTTTTTATAATAAGACTGTCACGCTCATCGCTGACGACCTCGCCCTCGCTCTGTGGTTTCTTAAACAAATAACGATTAAACTTTAATAGCACTAAAGGCGCAATAAAGTATATTCCGAGTGTTGAATAACCACGAATGTGGAATTCTATCGCGATTGCTGCTGTGGTAATAATAATTGTGAAAGTTATTACAATTAAATTCCACCATGCTAATTTTTGATATCTATTCATGATTCTTCTCCTTTATTTCCCCAGGCGTACCGAACCAGAACCGCCGCAGATTCGACGAGTTTGACTGCCGCCAATGTGACAGCGAGAATTGCGGGTCCAACTCTTGGAATTGCGATCATGCAAGTCGCGATAAAAACGCACCAGAGAGTGCAGTACCCGACAAGATGAGCCTTCTTCTCGATAGCTGCATCACGTTCGTCGAAACTGACTCGACCTGGTTCTTTTCGGACAAGAAGTGGTGAAAGGCCGGCGATGAGAGCCGTTACGCCAAGAACGAAGAAACCAAGGTAAGTAAGAGCCATTGCATTTGCCGGCAGCGAAGCGAGAATCGCCAGCACGCTCAGGCCCCCTCCGACCGCGATGACTTTCAGATTAAACCGTGCAATTTTCTGTGCTCGATTCATAGCAGGCCCTTTCTTCCAGCAAACAGCCATTTCCATCCATCTCACTGTCCAACCCATTCTGGCTTATCCAACAGGTTTTGGGCTTACCCATGCTTGATAATGTAAGGTAACCTTTACATTTTGTCAATGACACTTTACATTTTTTCGCATAGTTTTTTCGCGGCTTGACGTACCCAGAGGCCAAATTATCCCCTAACCCTTTTTCTGACAATATCTTACCGCATGACGCAAGAACCCGTTTTTTCAGGCGAATCCGGCCAAGAATCGCTACTTCCGGCTTACCCATCCCTTCGGCAATGGCCAGGCAACCGGCTCGAATTTTCAGAGGTCTGGGACGGAATAATCTGCTGCTCATATTCGCAGGTGATTTCCGATATAGGATGTATGGCAGTTGTTGACTTGCAGACGAAACCGTGTCCGTTTTGTGCCGAGATTATCCAGGCGCCCGCGATCAAGTGCCGGTTCTGCGGAGAGTTTCTCAACAGCGAAAAGGCCAGGGCCTTGGAAGCCAACGCGGAATCAGATTCCGAGTCGTCTGAGGGGGAAGGATTAGAGGATGGCATCCTGTTCGCGGGAAGGCCCTCTTTGTGGGGCTTGGCACCGGCGGCGGTGAAGGCGTTGCTGGTGCTGGCCTTCGCGTGGCTCTTGATAAAGCTGCCTCTGGAAAGCTGGGCCAACAGCTTGTTGGCTTTGAAACTGACCCCGAATCAGGCGTTCGCTATTAGCCGTTACCGCGTAATTGGAGGCTTTGGGCTGGGCATGGTCGTTGTGCTCATCCTTTTGCTCAAAGCACTCACGCTCAAAATGATCTACTATGAAGTGAACGGCGACCGGATTGAGTGGAGCCGCGGGATACTCGATAGGAGAGTTGACAACATCGATATGTTCCGGGTCATTGACCTGAAGATGCGCCGCAACCTGCTTGACTGTATTTTCGGGGTGGGCACGATAGCGCTGACAACGACGGACAAGAGCGACCCGGAGTTTACCTTTGAGAAGGTGCGGTATTGCCGGGACCTCTACGATATTATCAAGAAAGCCAGCCTCGAAGCAGACCGCAAGACCGGCGTCGTCCATCTGGAATAAAATCAGCGATTCTCATCCTCATCCGGGATATACTCAATTAGGTCGCCGGGTGTGCAGTCCAACACTTTGCACAGGCTGTTCAAGGTGGAGAATCGAATGGCCCGGGCCTTGTTGGTTTTGAGAATCGACAGGTTGTTCACCGCCAGGCCTGTTGCCTCAGCCAAATCCTTGAGCTTCATCCGCTTGTCCAAAAGCGCGTAATCCAGCCGAATGTTAATCATCTCAAGACCTTCTTTAGACCAGCGATTTAGACTCTTCAATAACGGGCATAAGGTGCCGCAAAATCTGGCCCAGTCCGACCAGAGCCATCACTTTTACCACAATAGAAAACACTGTGACAAATCCCATATTCACTCGCATATCAAAAGACGGAGAATGGTAATTCGTCATATATATCCAAACGGCTTCTAAGATGGTCAAGAGTGCATACAGGTAGAAAAGCATGTCTCCATGACGGAGTATCCAGCCTGGTCTGTAATTGTTTTCGAACAGGTACTTTATAAATTGCGCCAGCCCCAGTATTCCTATCCAGAAAACTATAGCCTTGAGGTAACTTGGTAACCAGGCAATTAAGACCATATTAAAAGGCTTGGCAGCAGGCCAATACCCGAATTTTGACAAAAGTGCGATAAAGGTCATTGCAGAGCCACCAATCAACCCCAAAATCAGAATTACTGATCCTATCGTTCTTAGAGTTTCACAGTAAAAATGCAACAATCGCCTGTTTTTTTCAATTACTTCATTCATGATACGGCTGCTCCCTTCTTGAATCATTGCTATTGTTTTCGTCTAATAATACACGATTAACATATAAGTATCAACGAAAACATTAGTATTTTGGATTTTTTTGCTTTGTTGTGCGGAAGGCCTCTATGTGAGCCAGATCCTTCGGCGTCGCCTCAGGATGACCAATGGAAGCCTGAGAATTAGAGGGGAGAACGAGAAATTCGGGCCTTGAGTGCCTGACGCTCCAGTTCGAGCATCTTTTTCTTGAGGGAAATGCCGCCGGGGGCGGAGAAGCCGCCCATCTTGCCGTCGCTGCGGATGACGCGGTGGCACGGGATGAGCAGCGGAAGAGGATTTCGGGCCAGTGCGCCGCCGACGGCCCGGCTGGCAGCGGGTCGGCCTAATCTTTTCGCTAAATCAGAGTAGGTTACTGTCTGGCCGAACTCCACATTCCTGCAGGTCGTCAAGACCAAACGCGAAAACTCGCTGAGTCCGTCAAGGGCCACAGGAATCTCAGGGCTGAAACTCACGCGAGATCCCTCGAAATAAGCCGTTATCTGCTCCTGCATAGTTTTGAACAGGCTTCCATCGAATTGGGCGTCTGGCAGATTCTTCAGGAGTTGTGATTTGACTGTTCCCGACGCCCGTCCGGGCAAGCAGGTGCGGCAGAGAGCCGATTCACTCCCGGCAAGGCCGAAGTGCCCCCATTTCGTCTCAAAAATGACGTATTTTGCGATTTTTTCCATTTTTGTCCATTTCGTGTGCTCAAAATATTATCTAATGGGTCAAATTCGTTGACGCAAGGGGAAAATTCTGTTAGATATATTAGTTTTTATAAAAACGGCTCGCTCTGACCGGCAGCGGTGATATCCGTTGGAAATTTGTTCTTTGGCCTTTTGTCTATGTCTCTTGAAGAGTTGAGAAAGAAAATCGATGAGCTCGACTTGCAGCTTGTGAAGCTGCTCAACGAACGCGCGCGCGTCGTGGTCGAGATAGGAAAACTCAAGAACAAGACCGACAAGCCGGTCTATTCGCCGGACCGGGAGAAAGAGGTTTTTGCCAAGATCACCGCGGCCAATGAAGGCCCGCTGCCGGACAGGTGCCTGACGGCCATCTGGCGCGAGTTGATGAGCGGCTCTTTTGTTCTGGAGAGGCCGTTGCGAATCGGCTATCTCGGCCCCCGCGGCAGTTTCAGCCACACGGCCGCCATGCTCAAGTTCGGCCAAAGCGTCGAATACGAGCCGTTGGCGGATATCGCAAGCATTTTTGACGAAGTCAGCAAGGGTCATTGCGACCTGGGTTTGGCGCCGGTTGAAAACACCATGGGCGGCGGTGTGATCGAAACACTCGATGCACTGATAGACTCCGATGTGAAGATCTGTGCTGAGGTGCTCATGGCCATCCATCACAATCTCTTGGCCAAATGCGCGCTGGAAGAGGTCGAGAAGATTTACTCCAAGCCGGAAGTATTTGCCCAGTGCAGGAACTGGCTCAGCGCCACCTTCAAGGGGGCCCAAACCATCCCTGTCGCCTCCACCGCGAGGGCCGCGCAATTGGTCGCCGAGGAGCAGAAAACCGCAGCGATCGGTTCCAGCATTGCTGCTGAGTTGTACGGTTTGAGAATTATCTGCGAAAACATCGAGGACATCGCCAACAATGTAACAAGGTTCCTGATCATAAGCCGGCAGGACGCCAAGCCGACCGGCGAGGACAAGACCGCCATACTGTTCAGCACGGCCCACAAGGCCGGAGCCCTCGCCGACGTGCTCGACGTGTTCAAGCGGTTCGGAATCAATCTGACCAATATAGAGTCCAGACCGAGCAGAAAAAGAGAGTGGGAGTATTACTTCTTCGTGGATTTCCTGGGGCACAGAACGGAAAAACACATCCGCGAGGGGCTGGAAGAGTCGCGTAAACATTGTTTGCAGCTTTCGGTCTTGGGCAGTTTCCCAAGAGCGACGGAGCTATTATAGTTCTTAAAAGCTTCTGCAAAATTAAAGTTAGGCAGATATTATTTCAGAAAATCGCTTTCACGATTTTCTGAAGATAATTGGGTGCCAGGTCATAACATGCTGTGGGACCAAACACTGCACATCATGTTTTAGAAAGAAAAAATCGAAAGAGAAGATTTTTTCTTTCCAAAAGTATGCCCAACTTCAATTTTGCAGAAGTTCAGTTACAGGTATAGGAGAGTCTTATGAGAAAACCGTTTGTGGCGGGCAATTGGAAAATGAGCACGAACAGCCAAACCAGTGTACAACTGGCCGAGCGCATTGCCGCCGGTTCCGTTGAGACGGCGGGCCCCAACGTGACGGTGGCGGTTTGTCCGCCTTTTGTCTATCTTCAGGCGGTGACCAGGGCTCTTGCCGCGTCGAGTATCGCGGTCGGCGCCCAGGATGTGTACTTTGAGCCGGACGGTGCCTTTACCGGCGAGATAAGCTCTTCGATGTTGAAAGATACCGGCTGCACCTATTGTCTCTGCGGGCACTCGGAACGTCGGCACGTCATCGGCGAGACGGATGACTTGATAAACAAGAAAGTCGCCGCTTCGATTAGCGGCGGGCTTTTGCCCATCTTGTGCGTGGGGGAACTGCTGTCCGAGCGCGAGGCTTCGAGAACGAATGAGGTGATCACTCGGCAGTTGAAACAAGGTCTGGCCGGCCTGAGTGCCGAGAAGCTCCCGGCGGTCACCATAGCCTACGAGCCGGTTTGGGCCATCGGAACGGGTGTCACGGCCACACCTGACCAGGCCCAGGAGGTGCATGATTTCATACGAAAACTGGTTGGCCGGATGTATGACGACCAGACGGCCGAGGAGATTCGCATCCTCTACGGCGGCTCGGTGAAGCCCGGCAACGCAGCAGAGCTCATGGGCCGAAAGGACATAGACGGCCTGCTGGTCGGCGGGGCAAGTTTGAAGGCAGATGACTTTCTGGCAATAATTCAGGCTGCGGTATGACTCGAACCCGACGACCGTGGCGCCGGGGCGTAAGAAGCAGATTGGATTCGCCCGATATGAGCGTATGTGACCGTTTTGGAGTTTGTTTCGGATCACTTTTGCAGTTTGATTTCTTGTTTTTGGGGAGTAATCATGATTAGTCTTCCGTTGCTGAAGATAAGCTTTTTAATGAACGTGGTGGCCGTCCTGTTTGTCCTCTGCTGTGTGGTGTTGGTTCTGCTCATTTTGATCCAGAAGGGCAGAGGCGGCGGCTTGAGTGGAGCGTTTGGCGGAGGTATGGCCAGCGGGATTTTGGGCTCCAAGACGGGTGATTTTCTCACGTGGGTGACCATCGTTACGGTCGGCGTTTTTCTGACCCTTGCCGTGGTGATGGGCAAGTTCTACAAGCCGCAGGCCCCCACGGGTGCGTACGATGTGAAACCGCCCGCTCAACAAGAGCCGGCGGCGGGTCCGGGCCAGGCGCTTCCGGCGGCAGATGCCGGGCAGACCGCCGGCGACGCCAACACCAGTGCCGATACGAATCTGCCGGGCAGTTGACGCCAATGATGTTCTCAGGCACGTACACGGCGGCTGTTGATACGGCCGAATCCGGCGTGAAAGCGTGATCTTATGATAAATAGCATGACCGGCTACGGCGAGGCGCAAGGCGAAGGTAACGGCATAAGCTACGTTGTGGCGATCAAAACGGTCAACAACCGTTACTTCAAGAACGTTGTGAAGCTGCCCGAGATGGTGGCGTTCCTGGAGGAAGACATTGAGAAAATGCTGCGGGCGAATCTTGGGCGCGGGACGGTGAATTATGTGCTTCGGCTCAAAGATGCCTCGGCAGATGCGCTCTTTGCCATAGATCAGAAGGCGTTGAAGGCGATTGTGGAGAAACTGAGCCATGCGGGGACCTCCGCCGGCATTCGGGGGACGATTGACATCAGCAACCTGTTGAGTCTGCCCGGCATCATCAGACCGGCGTCGCCGGATGCGGAAAAGGCCGAGCGGGTCAGGGACGTGATCCTGGGAATCAGCCGCGAAGCGTTGGCGCAGGTCAAGAAGATGCGCGCCATCGAAGGCGGATTCCTGGAAGCTGACTTGAATGAGCGCTGCAGGGCAATGAAGCAAGACCTCGAGCACATTTACGCCCGGCGTGCTGTTGTGATGCAGGAATATGCAGAGAAACTCAAGAAAAGGGTGGATGAGCTGCTTGCGCACGCGGAACTGAAACTGGATGAAGAAATCCTCATGCGGGAGGTGGCGATTTTTGCGGACCGCTCGGACATTTCCGAAGAGATCTCGCGCCTGGATTCCCATTTGCAGCAATTTGCGCAGTGCTGCCGGGGGAACGATCAGGCCGGGCGCAGGCTGGACTTCATCAGCCAGGAGATGCTCAGAGAAGCGAATACCATCGCCAGCAAGGCCTCTGACACGGAAATCACGCGTTTGGTGGTGGACATAAAATGTCAGATAGACCGGATCAAGGAACAGGTGCAGAACGTAGAGTAGAAGGGAGTAGAACCTCGAAGGGGTTGGAGATCTGTAGCTGGGAGTGTAATGACCGATACGAAGAGCGGAAAAGGCAAGCTGGTTATCATAAGCGGCCCATCGGGTGTGGGCAAGAGCACCATCTGCAAAGAGATAGTCAAGCGCCTGGACAATGTTCATCTGAGCGTTTCGGTGACCACTCGGCCGCAGAGTGCGGCCGAGGTGAACGGACGGGATTATTGGTTCATCTCGCAAGAAGACTTTCAGAAGGGGGTCGACAAGGGACTCCTGCTCGAACATGCCAAGGTGTTCGGCCATTTCTACGGGACGCTCAAAGAGAAGGTGGTCGAGGCGCTGAAAGCCGGCAAGGTGGTCATTCTGGAGATCGATGTCCAGGGAGCGCGACAGGTCAAGGCGGTTTTCCCGGATGCGATGATGATGTTCATTCTGCCGCCCAGCGCCAAAGATCTGGCGAAACGTCTTGATCGTAGAGGCAGAGAAGGTGCTGAAGCTGCTGAAGAAAGACTCAACGGGGCCAGCGCCGAAATTGCAGCGGCCTGGCAGTACTATAAGCACATGGTGATCAACGAGGATTTGCAGCAGGCGGTGAACGAGTGCGTGCAGATCATCGAGAGCAAGAAGTCTGAAACTTAAGAACGCGAATCGACAAGTCCGCTTACGTTCGGCGGATGGCCAATGAGAGATATAGAATATGATAGACGAATTGAAGAACCAGAACCTCATAAACAAAGTTGGCGGCAGATTCAAATTGACCGCGCTGGTGCAAAAGCGACTCGCCGAACTTCTGCAGGGCAGTCGGCCCTTGATCAAGGAAACGGAAGGAAAGACGATGCTCGAAATCGTCGTGCAGGAAATTCTGCAGAACAAGATTGCCGCAGATGACGGCCTGCCGCCGCAGCCCATGGACAAATAGGCAAGGGCAATGGACAAACGCAGTCTCCGGTGTGAGTCGGCTCTCGAACGGAAGGGAAGATGCTTCGCGACGTGAACATTTTACTGGGTGTTAGCGGCGGAGTTGCCGCCTACAAAGCCGTGGATCTGGCCAGCAAGCTGACCGCCGCCGGGGCCCGCGTCAGGACGGTGATGACCGAAGCGGCCTGCCGGCTCGTCGGCCCGAAAAGTTTTGAGGCGGTCACCGGGTCCGCCGTCTTTACCACGATGTGGGGTGCGCCTGACGAATTCAAAATCAGCCATATCGATTTGGTCGATTGGGCCGGCCTCGTTGTCGTAGCGCCCACAACCGCCAATATCATCGGCAAGACTGCAAACGGCATCTGCGATGATCTGCTCAGCACGATTCTCTGTGCGTGCTGGCCTTTGACCCGGTCGGGGATGACGCTCCTGGCTCCGGCGATGAACACCAACATGTGGGCCAATCCGGCCGTCCAAAACAATGTCGCGATGATGAAGGCCAGGGGCTTTCAATTCATAGGTCCCGTTGAAGGCCGGCTCGCCTGCGGCGCCGAAGGCCCCGGCAGAATGTCGGAGCCGCGGGACATTCTTGAAGCCATTGAGGCAATCGCCTCGAAGATCACAAAGCCCGAAGTGTGAGGCGAAGTAAGATCCGCGCGTCACGAGATACCTGATGCGAATCGTAATCACAGCAGGCGGCACCCGCGAATACATTGACCCGGTCCGCTTCATCTCCAATGCAAGCAGCGGCAGGATGGGCTATGCGCTGGCCCGTGCGGCGCTCGAGGCCGGGCACGAGGTGACACTCATCACCGCTCCGACCGCCCAGGAGCCGCCGGGCGAGGCAAAAATAGTCAAAGCCGAAACCGCCGCCCGGATGTTCGCGGCGGCCAGGAAGCATTTCAGCCGATGCGATTGTCTGATCATGGCCGCTGCTGTGGCGGACTACACCCCTGTCCGTCCGGCGCTAACCAAATTGAAGAAGACCGGTCAAAACCTGACCGTCAAACTCAAACCGACACCTGACATTCTGAAATGGGCCGGAGCACATAAGAAGAAAACTCAAATTGTGGTCGGCTTTGCCCTTGAGGACAAGGCTGTCCGAATTCGCGCCGAAAAGAAGCTGCACGAGAAACACCTCGACATGATAGTCGCCAACTCACCTGCGGCCATCGGCGCCGACAAATCAAGTGTCCAGATAAAGACCCCGGATTCGGCGTGGGTCAGGATCGAAAACGCCGCCAAATCCACAACTGCCAAGAAGATCATCTCCCTGGTGGAAAAGCTCCACCTCGCCAGGCTCAGCAGCAGTCTTCGCTTTTAAGGCGTTCCGGGCCGATACAGTCGAATGTCGTCGATATACATCTGACCGGTACCGCCGGCTACGGTTGTATTGCCGCGCGTGCCGAAACCGATCGTGATGCTGGTCACGTTGGCCAGGTTCACGCCCTGATCGGCAAAGGCTTGCAGCGGGATCACCCACTGCGTCCAGCCGCCTCTTTGGGTTACATTCGGGTTGTCGTGATAGGCCACCGCCGTGCCGTTGAGGGCCACGTACATTCGCTCGGCGGCGTTCGTCGCCCCGCCTCTGAACCACAGCGACAGTTCTCCGACGCCTTCACGCGTCCAGTCGCGCTCCGAGGTCAGCGTCAGCGTGGCCTCGGAGAACTTGAGGTTATTGTCGTACGACAACGGCATCGCCTGAGCGCCGCCGTGAACGTTGTTGCGCTCGGTCAGCGGAACATCCACATTGCCCACGAAAGCTCCGTTGGTCGTGGTGCCGAAACCGTCGATCCACTTGAGATAAATTCTGTTGCTGGCGGGGTCCGTTTCGGGAAGGTCGTTGTAGGACTCGATATCATCGACGACAATGAAATCAGCCGTCGTAAAGCGCCAGAGCAGACCTTTCACCGGGTCGCCCGCATTATAGACGGCATCGACGCGCCAATAGTAAGTACTCTGCCAGGCAAGCTGGCCG
>DATKWR010000969.1:0-6064 GCA_035529475.1 Sedimentisphaerales bacterium
GGACTGGACGCTTCCATCTGCTTGATAACGACCTTGGCCGCAGCATCTTTGTCACTGCACTTGGCCAAAACAGACTTGAGGGTCGCCACGGCATTCTGACGCGCCTGGTCGCTCTTCGTCCCGGCCAACAGCCCAGCCAGAGTCGCAATGTCGCCGGAGCCCGCTACAGCCGCAACAGCCTTGAAGGCGGCGGCACTAATGTTCCCGTCCGCATCGCCGGCATAACCGAGCAGGCTTTCGACTGCTCCCGAGGTCCGGCGCTCGCCCAGAAGGCCAATGGCTACGACACGGCGATCCACGTTACCGGAAGCTGCTGCGGTCTTGATCACATCCTCGACTTTCGGCCCCACCATGACGGCCAAGCCGTCACGAGCAGCTTTGGCCACAGCACCCTGGCCGCCGGCTGCGATCTCCAACAGAGATGTCGCCGCTTCATCGCCCCCGACCCGTGCCAACGCCCCACTCGCGGCCAACTTCACAGACTCATCTTCGCTGTTCAGGACTGCCTTAACAGATTTCACTGAGGAAAGATCGCCCCGGTCAGCAATCAGGCCGAGGACTTGAGTCTGGCAGTACGGGTCCAGTTCGGCAAGCATCTCAGTCAAAGCCCGCGTCGCATCTTTCGTCTGTGCATTGCGAGCCGCCTTGACGGCAACCGAGCGGATCTTTGGATTATCGCTCTGCATGGCGGCAACCACCACCTCTACTGCGCGGCTACTGTCACACATCGCCATCCCATTGAGCGCCGCCGCACGAATAAAAAACACTTCCTCGCCCTGCCCGGCCTGTTTCTTCTGTTCGATTGCCCAGTTATCGAGCTCGACATAGATGCTCATGGCCTGGTCGAATTCCTTCTGCTTGACGAGATCGCCGGCAAAGCCTACGAGCCTCTGAGCCGCAGAGATGTGACCGGGACCAAACCCCCTCTTCAATACCGTTCTCAGGGCTTTGATTTCGCTCTCGATCGCCGCACGGGAACTGGCGGTTGCGCGCATTTGCGAGTACTCTTTAACCGAATGACTCAACGCATCCTTCCAAGCCGGATCGGTGGCTTCTTTCCTTGCACGCACGAGACTCTGCGAAACAGCCCGTGATGGATTTTTCTCCAGCGCCCGGCGGGCATAGTCGCGCAGCTCCTTATCCTGGCTTGCGAGCAGATTGGTCAGAGTTTCTACCGACTCATCCTTGCCGATTCGCTCGAGCTGCAAGACGAACCAGTTGCGGGTCTCCGCGGGCATCTCGGCGGTCTCGACGGTCCGGCACAAAACGCGCGCCAGCGATTGGCGTTCGGCCTCCGCGCCGGGACGTGCGGCGTGTGATCCCATGTCCTGCAATGCAATCTGATACCCGTAGCGAGAGCCGACGTCGTCGGCAGACATCAAAGGCAGCAGGTAGTCAACGGCCTGCTGATACGCCTGGGCTAACTGCTCGGCACTGCGCGCCGGCGCTTCGGCCTTGCCGCGCAATTGGTCGACTAATTGCTGGCCACTTTGCGCGTATGCGCCGCATGTCAGCATAAGAGTAGTAGATATCACCATCGCCAGATTTTTTATTGCTGAGAGCTTACTGCTCATTTTCGTTTTCCTTTCAACCGACACTTGTCGTGTACGTTAAGAATGGAAGTAGTATCATAAGAAGTACGGTGCTCGCCGGGGGCGGTCGTACCATCGCTCGGCCGCCGGGTCGTCCAGAATCTTTTCCTCAGCCGGGTCCCACTTGATCGGCCGGCCCAGGCGCTCGGCGATCCCGCTGAGGTGACAGATGGTGGCCGTACGGTGGCCGATTTCCGCGTCACAGATCGTTTTTCTGCGCGTCCGGATGCAGTCAAGCCAATTATCTTCGTGACGGTTGGACTCATACAGATGAATCTCACTCGGCAGCAGCGGAGTGCCGGCCAGCTCGACCGGTTCGGTGTCGAGGCGATCTCCCCGGCTGACCATCACTTGCCCTTCCGTGCCGATGAACTGAATCATGTGCCCGCCCCAGGTATCGTGGTCTCGCAGGACGGCGGCCCCGTCGGCGTAGTAATGTGTCTGGTACTCCGTTCCGTTCCAGCCCTTGGGAACAAACTTCACCGGCCCCGAATCATCCATCCCGAGCGCCCACTGAATGATATCGAAATGATGCGCGCCCCAGTCGCCGTTCTTGCGGGAGCCGTACTCCCAGAATCGGCGCCAGCCGCCGCCGTAGTTGCCTTTGACCCGTTCCTCGTTATAGGGATACCAGGGCGTCGGGCCGAGCCAGCGGTCGTAGTCGAACCCTTCCGGGATCGGCTGCTCGGGCAGAGTCGCGGGCGGAGCGAATTGTCCCAGCCTTGCATAGATCGTGTGAACCTTGCCGATCCATCCGTTGCGAACGATTTCACAGGCTTTGCGGAAAGCCCTCTCGGAGCGCTGCTGCGAGCCGACCTGGAAAACCACGCCGTACTGCTTGCACGCGTCGCTCATCAACCGCCCTTCTCGAATGGTCAGCGTCATGGGCTTCTGGCAGTAAACATGTTTGCCCGTTTTGATCGCGGCCAACGAACATATAGCGTGCCAGTGGTCGGGCGTAACGACAAAGACCGCATCAATGTCGGGCCGGGAGCAGACTTGTTCGTACTCGAGATAGGCGTCGCACCCGCGGTACGTCCCGCCGGTGGCCTGGTTTGCGTAGGTCTTTTCGGCCGTTCTCTTGGCGTTTTCGCGTTTTCCCTTGTCCACGTCGCATACGGCCAGCACCTGCACGTCGCTGCGATTAAGCATGCCCTTGAAGTGCCCGCCCATCATCAGCCCCATACCAATCATGCCCAGAGTGATGCGATTACTGGGAGCCGTCGCCCCGAAAACCGTCGAGGGTACGATGGATGGATACACCGCAGCGGCGCCAACCGTCGCAGCCCCCCGGAACAAAAAATCACGGCGGCTCATAAAATTGCTTTTCTTCATCGAACAACACTCCTGATTTGAGATCATATTCATTCGGTTACCCCTTCAGCCTGTGATTCTATCCTGAGAATTTTGCCAACTCAAGGCTCGTGCCATGAATTTTCCGGACATTCTGCTCGTAGTGTGCCCGTAAGGGCATTTTAGAAGTAACGCCTTACGGCGTCACTACGAACGAGCGTGCAGGATAGGCTATTTGGCGACGGTCGTATGGGCGGCGTCAAACATTCTCACGCCGCCGGTGTCCAGCCGAAGGATCAGCCCCTTTTCGGGGTCAACCCCGATGCAGTGGCCGGTGAATTTGGCGCCGTTGAAGACAAGTATCGTTCGGTGGCCCAATTGGACGCTCAGCTCGCTCCACCGGTCGATCACTATCCTGCTGCTTTTCTGAGCCACTTCGAGCCAATGGTCCACGGAGGTCAGCAGTCTCCTGGCCAGAGAGACTCGGTCGATAATTGAACGGCTCTCGATATCGATGCTCGTTGCGATCGGGCGCAGCTCATCCGTGAAAGAGTCAGGGCGGTGGTGGCAGTTGATGCCAATACCCACTATGCAGAAACTGCCGTCGCGGCCCGCTTTGGATTCGAGCAGGATGCCGGCGACCTTTTTGCCGTTGAGCATTATGTCATTAGGCCATTTGATTTTCGCATGGCTCCCGGCTCCGGCCGGACCGATAGCCTCAGCAACCGCCACAGCACATGCAAGCGAGAGCAAATGATGCTGCGGCACACTTTCCGCCAGAACTATCGAACAAAGAATGCTGTCCGCTCTGCCGCTTTCCCACTTGCGCCCGGCCCGGCCCCGGCCCGCCGTCTGCTCTTCGGCGAAAACGACCAGACCGTCGTTTTCTCTGTTCTTGCCATACTCGGCGGCAACGTCATTCGTGCTCGACGTGCTGCGGTAAACAACGATCTTCTTGCCGATCCGTTTGGTCTTGAGATTCGCACTTATCTGATCGGGATCCATTATCTGTCGAGCCCGATATCAACGGCTCGCGCCGAATGAGTAATTGCCCCCACGGCGATCCTGTCGATGCCGCACTGGGCGATGCCGGAAACGCTGCTGAGCGTAATGTTGCCCGACGCCTCGAGCAGGGGCTTCTTGTTCTTGCCGCGCATTTTGTTGCGCATCTCGACGGCGTGCTTGAGCTGCCACTGGCCCATGTTGTCCAGCAGCACGATGTCGATGCCCGGAATATCGAGGACATAGTTGAGCTGATCATCGACGTGATCCACCTCTACAGCGACGAATTTGGCTCCCTTGAGCTTCCTGGCCTGCGAGACTATCTCTCGCAGCTTCGGCTGAAACTCTCTGCCCAACTGGGCCAGATGGTTATCTTTGATCAGAATGCCGTCGTACAAACCAATCCGATGATTATACCCCCCCCCGCAAAGAACGGCATACTTCTCGAGGATGCGCCAGCCGGGCATCGTTTTGCGGGTATCGTAGATTTTCGCCTTCGTGCCCTGAATGGCGTTGACGTATTTCCGCGTGGTGGTGGCGATTCCGCTGAGCCTTTGCAGGAAATTGAGCATCACCCGCTCGGCGCTGAGCATGGGACGCAGGGGCCCTTCGATCGTTCCCAGTTTGCTGCCGACGTGGGCGGATTCGCCGTCGTTGACGCGCGCCCTCAGTTTCAGTTTTCCATCGTAACACTTCAGAATCTCCCTGGCCACGCCCATTCCGCATACGACGATTTCTTCGCGGGAGATGATGGTCGCGTTGGCCACGGTGTTGTCCCGGAACAGAAGCTCGCTCGTAATGTCACCGTGTCCGAGGTCTTCTTCAATGGCCATTTGAATGAGGGGACGCACTTTTGCCATGTTGAGTTTTCGCATCATTTTTTCTTTCTCTTTCTGCTCTCAGCTTCGGGGCGAGGGACTCTTTCCCGCCTGCCCCTTCAGTTTCTTCGCAGCCAGGAAGCTGCTTTTCTTTCTCTTGGAATCCACCAGAACAAGTTCGGGCAGCTCTTTCAGCTCCCGCAGTTGGTCCCGCAGAAAAGCGGCCCGCTCAAAGTCGAGATTCTGGGCGGCCTCAAGCATTTCGGCCTCAATCTGGCCGGCCAGCTCGACCTTTTCATATTCGCCGGCCCCGAAACGCACCGCCTCGCGAGCCGTCTGCCTGGCCTTGATCTGCTGGGTCAATCCCGAACGGATTTCCTTCTTTATCGTTGCGGGCGTAATATTGTGCTCCTTGTTATACTGGGACTGAATTGTACGGCGCCTGTCTGTTTCGTCAATGGCTTTTTGCATCGACTCGGTCACCTTGTCGGCGTACAAAAAGACGGCGGCGTTTACATTTCGAGCGGTCCGGCCAATCGTCTGTATAAGCGAGGTCTGGCTTCGCAGGAACCCTTCCTTGTCCGCATCCAGGATGGCCACGGCCGAGACTTCAGGCAGATCCAAACCCTCCCGGAGCAGGTTCACGCCGACGAGCACGTCAAAATCACCATGACGCAAATCGCGAAGAATCTCAATCCTTTCGAGCGTATCGACCTCGCTGTGCAGATACCGGCACTTGAAACCTTTCTTCGTGATGTAGCCTGAGAGGTCTTCGGCCATCCGCTTGGTCAAGGTCGTAATGAGCACCCGCTCGTGGGCCGCCACCCGCTTTGCGATCTGGCCCAAGAGATGCGGAATCTGATTGGACGCGGGATGCACGAATATATCCGGGTCCAGAAGCCCCGTCGGCCTGATGACTTGCTCGACAACCTCGTGATTGCATTTCTCCGCTTCAAAAGGCCCGGGCGTGGCGGAAACGAAAACGACCCTCGCCCAGCTCTCCTGGAATTCCTCAAAACGCAAGGGCCGGTTATCCAGGGCGCTCGGCAGCCTGAAGCCGTGCTCAACCAGGACTTCCTTCCTGCGCCGGTCGCCCGCCCACATCGCCTTCAACTGCGGAATCGCGACGTGAGATTCATCGATAAACAGCAGAAAATCGCGGGGGAAATAGTCAATCAGCGTATAAGGCCGTGACCCAGGCGCCAGGCCGGCCAGGTGCCGGGCATAATTCTCGATGCCGCTGCAATAGCCCACCTCCTGCATCATCTCGATGTCGTACATCGTCCGGGCCGCAAGCCGCTGGGCCTCCAGCAGCTTGCCTTGGCCTCGCAGCTCCGCCAGGCGCTCGTGCAGCTCGGC
>DATKWR010000970.1:0-7411 GCA_035529475.1 Sedimentisphaerales bacterium
CACAGAAGGTCTCCCTCCAACTTTGTATGGGAAATCTGCTTTCAGTCCGATCTCGCTGGTGTCGATGTTCTGAAACCCCAGTGTCAGAGCTGGTGAATCGGGCTTGAGGCGATAATCGTGATTCTCCCGGTCCACAAACAACGGGTCGGCGAGCTTCGTGCCGGCGTCGAGTCCCCTTTGGCACCACTCGCCCCACGACATTTTTCCAAAGGAGTAGTTGCCTTCCGGACTGTAATACACATTGTTGTCCACCCGCTTGAACGTGTCCTCCTCGGGTTTGCCATTGATGCGGTAGATTGACGGCAGGGATGACCAGACGATGTTGTTCGCATACGTGTATTGGCGGTTGCGAATTGGCGGTCCTTTCACTGCCACGTAGGCAGGCCGAGAACCCGGGGCCAGAATGAAAGGCGACAGCAAATCCGGCCCCTCAAAATGTATGACGTTGTTGCAGATGACGTGATTCGCTCCGCGGATGTGCACGCCGTATTTGCCAGCGATGTTGTAGATGACGTTATTAGTGACAGCGCAGTTGTACATGCCGTCAAGGTCGAGGTAGACCGCCGCGGCAGGATAGCCTGGATACCCGTTGTAAGTCATGTCGTGCAGCAGGTTGTGATCAATCACGAGATGTCCGCCATCCGGTCCTCCAGCGGTGCAGTTAGCATAGATCCCCGCCGCATCACTGTCCGTGCCGTCCACCCCCACGCGCGAGACGTCGTTGTAACTGATTGTCTGTCTTTCTGAGAAAAGGGACTTAAAGCCGTTCGACTCGATATCATGGATGAGATTGTGGCGAATCGTGTCGCCGGCGCTGTTGCGGATATAGACTCCTTCGCCCACGTGGTGAATATAGTTGTTGTCGATGACGTTGTCCCGGTTACGGCCGCTGCTCACAAAGCGGACGCCGCCGCTTACCGCACGGGTAATCAGGTTTCCGTAGATTGTGCACTTTTCGATGTCGCCTTCGACAACCACGCCATTCTGCCCGGAATTGAGCAGCTGGCAGTACTTCACGACGATGTTCCGCGCATGGCCCAGACGAATTAACCCTCCCTTGACATTGCAGTGCAGCGCAAGAGTGGTGGTGAAGCTCAACAGGCCGTTGGAGACTTGGAAAGTCAGACCCTCAAATTGAATTTCACTCGCACCGTCAATGTCGATCAGCCGATCTACGGTTGGCGCGACAATCACCTGCTTCTCAATCGGTGTGCGGCGCGGCTTGTAGTAGAGCCTGTGTGCGGCCTGATCCATGTAGAATTCGCCAGGCTGATCCAGAAAGGACTTGGAATTATAGATATAGAAGCGTGTAGGCGTCTTCGCAGCCCACTTGGGATCCGCCCAGAGAGTGCCTCGCATATCCCCGGCATAGGACTGGTCGAGTGTAATGGTGCGACTGTCGAAATCGACATTTTGGATCGCTATTTTGGCGGGTATCCAATGCGCCCACAAACGCACGGCCGCGCCCCGGTAGTCGAAATGGCCGTAGTCGGCTGCGCGGAATGTCAAGTGGCTGTAGTCCGCGACGGATTCAAAGAAGTGATAGCCTTCGTTGGGCTCCCTGGCCATGACGGCGGGCTGGTCGTTTTCATAAAGCGCGAAGACGTCCCGATCGGTCTGAGTGCTGTAAACGCCGTCGCCCTCGTCTTTCCACTCGGTCACCGTGCGGCCGCCAACGAGATGAGCGCTGCCTAAGTCGCCCCAATTCTTGTAGATCACCGGACTTCCGGCGACGCCCGAGTCCTCCCTTCCGAAACGGATTGTGTTGTCGATGACGTAATCGCCGGCCTGGAACAACACCACGCATCTCTGGGTCCCCTTGTCGATGCTGCGCAGGCGGTCCCGCGCACCTTGTAGCGTTCGCAATGGCTGGCTTCGGGTACCAGGATTGCCATCATTGCCGTCAGGGGAGACGTACAACTCGCCGCGAGCGCCTGTAACTGGCAACATCAGCAATAGTCCGGCGGATAACAGCGATATCAAGGAGTTCTGAATCCAATTCGTAACTGTTCGCAGAAATAATGAACGGCGTTCCATTGCATACCTTTCATTTCTATAGAGTGTGAATTCCAGATAGAGTCACTCAATAAAACTTGCTCCTCTCAGCATGGTCGGTGAATATACGCCTTCGCGATCCATGGATCGACATACTTCTTCGATATTCTCAGGTGCTTTTCGCATGGAGCCAGTACCCTTTATCAGTTCGCCTTTCCGCTGTGATTGAGGGTATTCACCTCACGGTTTTGACGCGGTCAGCACCGCAACCCAATGCCCGCTGCCGGGCGCCCTTAGCATGTAGTCTCGGCGGCTCGAAATCGTGGCTTTCTTGCCCCAGCAGCTTGTCGCGACGTCCAGCCACCGCAACTCGAACGAGCGCCCCGAGGCGGTCAACTCGATTTGGACGCGGCCGTCACCGTCGCCCGCGAAGAAGACGGCATACAACTGTCCTGGCTCGGCCAAGCAGTAGGCCTCGTTGGTCACGCGCTGCGACAGCAGGTCGTTGCGCGGGTTCATGCGGAAGATGTGGACTGCATCCAGAAACTCCCGCATACTACGCAGGTGTCTTTGGCCCTCGAACGACAACCCGAACCCTTCGCGCAAGCCGGCGGGGAGGGTCGGAGTGTGCCGGTGGAAGCGGACGCCGGCCGAACCGGCGAACACGGCACGCCAGAACTTAGCACCCGCCTCGGCGTCGGTCGGCGCCGTCCGGTCCTTCCCAAAGCTGCCTCCGATCGGCCAATTGAAATGGTAACACTTCACGTTGTTGATGGGACGCGCGCCGTGCGCGAGCACTCGGGACCGATACCAAACGATATTGTCATACTGTGTCTGGCCGCTGGCACCGTTGTTCTGGGAAATGTCGCTGAAGTTGAATGCCGCGTTCAGCAGCGGCACGCGCACTTCGGGATTGTCCCAGTCCTGAAACGTTGTCGTCTCATAGGGGGTTGGCTGGTGAAAACGCCGGGAAGAGCATACGAAGATATCAGAAGCGCCCTTGGACTTGGCATAATGCCGCACGAACCTAGCCCAATACGGATCAGGCTCCAACGTCTCGTCGCCAATGCCGCTTTCGTTGTCCACCTGAAACAGCACGTGGTCATTGCCATTGTCGATGACCTCATCGATCACCTTCTCGACGAAACGCTGCTGCAGGGGCAACAATACCGGATCGTTCATGACCGCGGCGTAATGGAAGGCGTTGTAGAAATCGGTCTTGCCGGGCTTTAGGAGCGGCGAGTCCGCCCAGTCGTAGGTGCTGTTGTTGTTCGGGTTCCACGGCGAGTCGTACCAGCCGAAGCGTGCCTTCCGAGAATCACCGCTCTCGTTCCAGCGATCCCAGAGTTCCATTTGAACGATAATACCCCGTGTCTTCGTCTCGCGCAGGAACGTGCGAAGTTTGTTCCAATACTCCTCGTTCCACTGGCGTAGGTCATATCTTCCGTCGACCTTCGCAAACGGATAGGGCAGCAGGTCCCAGCGATATCCTTCAGACGTATACTCGCGCGAGCTCAGGGTGCAACGGATATAGTTTCCGCCGCAGCTCCCGAGCAGATCCAGATGGTCGGTCAGTTTCGTGCCCTCACAGGCCCACTGAAAGATGTTATCGCGATCCGATCCGCCGATCAACACAAGGGGCTTACCACGGTATTGCCAATAGCAGGGGTTTTTCGAATAGGGCTTGATGTGCGTGGTGTCTCCACCACCGCCCTCATTACCGTCAGCCCTCAACAGTTCCGCGTCAAAGCCGACGGGATTTGCAGCGTCGGACGCCACAACGATCAGTGGGACTGCTATCATACAGATGGAGATACTCCTGCGCATTTCCTTATCCTCCTGAATTACCTTTGAAACCAGCTGTGTCTATAACGTCCAGCCTTCCCGGTACTCTCGACACAGGTATTGGTTGGCTGCGTCGTCGTTCGTGATTTTCATATTTGGACCGTCCCACAGAAGCTTCTTGCCGACGCGCATGGCGATGTTCCCCAACAGGGGTGTCTCGGTCAGCAGACCGCTGTGTCTCACAAAATCGGAACCGGCTGGCACTCCGCCTCGACAGGCATCGATCCACTCCTTATACTGGCCCGGCGAACGCGGAAGCACCTTCGGTGGACGCCCATAGGCTTGCATTTTGGATTCAGGAACCAGGCGATGGCCCATGAGCGTCCCCTGCTCGCCAATATAGACGACGCCGGACACCGCTCTGCCAGGTTCGAGGTTTTCGGGCCGAGGCGGCTCGTAGCCACCATCGTGCCAAGTCAAGCTTACCGGAGGCATCCCTTCGCGCGCGGGAAACTCGTATCGCACTCTGTACGTCCGCGGGTGGACCTCCGGGCCAAGCTCAATGCACTCGCCTTCGACACTAACCGGGCAGGTCAGTTTGAGCGCTTTGAAGACAGTTGACAGGACGTGGCAACCCAGGTCTCCCAGGGAACTGGTCCCGAAATCGCGCCAGTCGCGCCAACGCCACGGATGATAGGCGGGGTGATAGGGTCGTGCGGGCGCAGGTCCAAGCCAGAGGTCCCAGTCAAGTCCCTCGGGCACCGGCGGAGTCTCCGGCGGGCGGCTCCCCCACGACGGCGGGTCCCAGAACCGCTTGCCCAATCCGACGTGCACTTCGCGCACCGGGCCAATCGCCCCGTCCAGGATGAACTCCTGCACGAGGCGAGCCTCTTCGGTGGCTTGCCCCTGGTTACCCAACTGGGTGGCGACCCTGGCCTTGCGGGCTGCTTCAGCGACTTGCCGGGCTTCATAGACGGAGTAGCTCAAGGGCTTCTCGCAGTACACATGTTTGCCCCGCTTGATCGCGGCCATGGCGATGGCCGCGTGGGTGTGGTCGGGGGTGGCCACCACGACGGCGTCTGCGTCCTCCCGGTCCAGAAGCTCCCGATAGTCGGCGTAGGCGTTGCAGCCTCGGTAGTCACCGGTGGTCTTCATGGCCGCGTAGTGTTCGTTAACCATGCGCCGCGCCGGCTCGCGGCCGCCCATCCGCTGTTCTTCACCCTTCATCCACTCCCAGGAGATATAGCCGCTACCTTCGCGCTGGACATCGCAGACGGCTACAACCTGCAGCTCGTCATACTGGAGCAGGTTGAACAGGTCGATGCGGCCTTGGCCGCCCACGCCGATACATGCCAGGGTGGTTTTCTCGCTTGCCGCAACGTGACCTTCGCCCCCGAGTACTTGCCGAGAAACAATAGCGAACGTCGCTGCGGCAGTTATTGCCCCAAGAAACCCGCGGCGGGAAACGCGACGTGAGCTTGAAGCGGGAGCGCGTCTAACTTGATTGTCAGGCATGTTCATCTGCAGGTCTTCCTCCCTTCTGCAAAGGTCGTTAGCGATTTCATAGAAGACCCATTAACCTAATCGTTTAGTCAGCCGTTTGTATAACACAATACCTTGGTCGTCTGCATATGTCAATTGACTCGTAGCATTGATGTCTACGAGCTAAGGATGTCCACCCTATCCAGGCTCGTCAGCAGTCTCTCTCTGGACTTGGCCAGCCACTCAACCAGCCCGTGTATCGCCTCGGATGGCTCGATCCGATCGTTTCCTATGACTCAGTCGACTCGTTTTGTGCAGTGCTTGACGGCGATGCCGCAATTGAAGGCCAGGGCTCCGCCTGACTGAGCCAGCGAAGCCCGCTCCAGGGTCATTGACCGACTAGCACAACGTTCTCAGGGTTGGGCTACACTTCTGCGAAGATTCTCCTTGACGTGAGATGGTTAATTTGGTAAAAAGATAATTGGCTTGTTCTATCGACTCTGGTCCATGGGATTTTATGCTCATCTGAATAGGAGGTAGATGCAATTCACAGAGAACTATCACGAGTAGGTACCGAACTCATAGGGTGAGGAAATTCATGGCAGTAAACGAATAGTGTGTTGTCTGTTCTACTCTTCTGTCGCCCATCTGTGAGAAGTACTGTTAGATTATGTACCTGTCCTTGAGGGTCAGGTATTCGATCTGTTGTGGGACAAGTTTCGTATCTTCGAGATCTTTTATCATGAGTGCCTGCAGCATGCCATGCTTTGAGTGGCCGGTTCTTCCAGGGACGTGGTTTGTCTCTGGCAGCGCCGAAAGATCGAGAGCATTGAAGATGTAACGTTGGTTGGTCGAATCCACTTGCGCATAAACCGGATGAACCGAACAGGTTGCACGGTAAAATCTCGTTTGCTGTTGGTGGTAGGTTCTGTCTAACATGGCGTTTACATATTAGCCAAAGCGGAGGAGATTGCATGAGGATAATGATTATGAAGCATTACCTGTGACAAATTCACGTATCGTGTAGAAGCCTTGTGACAAATCTAAAACAAGGAGAAATAAGATGAAAAAGGTCAAAAAGACACTATTAGTAACAATGATTGCCGCGCTGACGTTGTCGGTTAACGTATATGCCACAAACTCTTATAGCGATGATTTCGACGACGGCAACGCCGACGACTGGACACCTTCCGGTGGCAGTTGGTCTGTAAGCAATTCTGGCGAATCCAGTTACTATTACCAACAAACCGACACGTCGAGCGAGTTTGTTTCGTACGGCGGCCAGATTAGTTGGACGGACTACAGCCTTGAAGCAAAGGTGAAGCGGGTCGACACCGACGGTTGGGGCTCTTGTGATTTCATTGGCCGCAGAAACGGTGCAGATTTCTACCTGTTACAGCTAGGATCCAACATGGCTTCGCTTTGGAGAGTTATGGGCGGTTGGGAGAGATTGCAGCAAGCCAGTACGGCGAATGCCTTGAATACCTGGTACACGTATAAGCTGGAGATGGTTGGGGATGTTATTACGGTCTATAAGGATGGTGCTGAAATCATCTCCGTGACGGACCCAAGTCCCATTCTCAGCGGTCAGATCGGTTTTAGAAGCTACAAGGCCAACAGCCGTTTTGACGACGTCTTTGTGGCAAACCTCGGTGCGCCCTGGCCTTCGGGGCAGGCCAGCGGCCCCAACCCGTCTGACGAGGAAACAGATGTACCGCGAGATGTAGTACTTAGCTGGACGCCGGGCGAATTTGCGTCCCCAATCAATGGGCACGTAGTTTACTTCAGCGAGATTTTCAAGGAAGTCAGCGATGGCGTCGGCGGGATCACCCAGAGTGCCAGCATCTATGCCCCGCCGCAACGTCTCGATTTTGACACCACTTACTACTGGCGGGTTGACGAGGTCAATGGGCCCCCTGATTTTACTGTACATCAGGGCGACATCTGGAGCTTTACGACCGAGCCGTTTGCTTATCCTGTTGACGGTCGGAACATAACTGCCACAGCCTCCGACTCGTTCAGCCCAGATACCGGACCTGAGAATACCGTCAACGGCTCCGGGCTCGATGCTAACGACATGCACTCGGAACAACAGACGGATATGTGGATGACCGGCATGACGGGGCCACAGCCGAGTTGGATCCAGTAT
>DATKWR010000971.1:0-5255 GCA_035529475.1 Sedimentisphaerales bacterium
TCGGTGCTGAGGTACACGTTGTGCTTAGCCGCCTCCCTTCCCGCCCTGAAGCCAAGGGTAACATCAAGGGGGTCGTCTATTGTGCCGATAGAGACACCTGTCGCGCCGTCAGCGGGCACAGGCTCTCTTGCATGGATGGGAATGTAGAAGAACCGAACCTCACTCAGACCGTATTGAGCGAGAAATCCCCGGTTGCTGTCAGCGGTAATTCTGACATACTTTGCCGCCACACCGCGGAGATCAACTGTTGTATTGTGTGCGTAGCCCGGCGTGCCAGGCGCCTGGGCAAATTCGGGAACGTCGGCCAGTTGGGCCCAGTCGATGCCATCAGCCGAATACTCAATCGTGACATCTTTAATTCCGAAACCGACGATGGACTCGATCATCTGATTGTAGTTCCATATCCACATCTCATGGAGTTTGTAAATCTCGTCGAACTCATATTGGATCCAGGTCGGCTGGGCCCCCGTGGGAGTACTCAGCCACATATCGGTCTGTTCTTCCGAATGGAGGCCATCGGCATCCAGTCCCGAGCCGTTGATAGTATTGCCCGGGCCTGTCGCCGCGTTGAACGAGCTTGAAGCGGTGGCAGCTATGTTCTGACCGGCAATGGGATAAACAAAGGGCTCGACCGCAAACTGCCAGACACGGCCCTGATTCCAGCCGGAAACACTATTGGCCTCATCTACCCGCCAGTAGTAAGTCATGCCAAAATCAAGGCGTTGGGGCGGAGCATAGCTGCTGTTATCCAGAGTGACACCGCCGATGCCGTCGCTAACATCGTCGAGGCTTTTACTGAGGTACACCTTATGCCCATTAACTGTCGGCGCATATTCTCCCGGTTTCCAGATGAGAACCACGTCCGAGGGTACATCCGTTGCCCCATCGGCAGGGTACGGTTCAGATGCCAGAGCGGGTGTCATACCGACACCAAGCATCACATCGTGAAGCTCAGCTTCCGTCAGGGCGCGGTTGTACATACGCACCTCATCAACTAAGCCATCCATGAATTCAGCCTGATTAGCTTTGTGACGGCCGATGAGGTACGCGCCCTCACAGCTTTCCATGCCCATTTGGCCCGCATTTCCCGCCGCCACACCATTGACGTGCAACTGAACGGAATCGATGGGCCCATTTTCTGTCACAACCACCGCAAGATGATACCACTGTCCGGCTTCCAGGTTGACCCCTGCATAGGTCCCTGCTGCACCGAGCCACGACTGGACGGCGCCGCTGCCGGTAATGAAAAACGACGGTCTGCCCAGCCCACCGGAATCTCCCTGCATGATTATTTGTTGTTTTCGGTTGACTTCATCGAAGTTGACCCATGCGGTGTGAGTAAAATCACTCTGGTTGAGGACCCTCAGATGCTCGCTGAAGGGAATTTCAACGTAGTCCAATGATGCATCGTCCAGATGCAGCGCCCCGCCTATCATTCCGGCATCCCACTGTGGGTTGCCGTGAAGCGTACCGTCGTTGCCGTTACCACTCGAGTCACGGGCGGTTGTTCCGGAGGTCTCATCAAGCCTCCACCATCCGACAAGGCTCGGGTCGGCGGCATTAGCTGCGCTGCTCAGCACGGCACTCAGCACGAAAGCAAATGAAGCCAAACAAATCGACCTCTTGCACATGAGAATCCTCCTCTCAAATAGGTAAAGAATAACCCTGTTTCAGCCATGTGGACACAGGACTCGACGGTTTCAGAAAGACAAGAAGCAAGAATCGCACCTTTACAGAATCTTCTGTCTGCCTAATGTAGTTTCCCTTACGATTTGAAGCTACCTCCTTCCTTCAGAGACGTATATACTGCACATACGGGCTCCCGTGGTAATTATCCTACTTTGTACCAAATTAGCCGCCTTGCCGTCAAGAAAAAACCGACATTTTCACAAAATTCCCAGGCACCGAGTATGTCGGATTCGACGTGGATTGCGGCCAAATAGCAGCATGTGTCTAATGGAGACCGGCGTTGTTCACTCAGCCGCCGATCGCTCCAAGTCGCCGTTCATCGAGCTCCGTGCTCCGGTCTGCCCAGCATCCTCGCACCATAAGCGAGCGCCTCTTCATAGGCCGGATCGTAGTCCGGCTGACCGCGACTACCGCGCAGAACGTCCTCTGGATACACATTCAGATAGCGGCAATGGATTCGTTCGGCCGCCTTCATCACCTCCATCAACGAGCCGGTGCGGGGGCCCGAACGTGCCGCCATTTCAAAGAAGAGTTTCGTGTCGTTCGACCAGCCGTGGAACGGAGACACTCTACCTCCCACGGCCTCCACGTAGCTGCTGCCTTTCAGTCCGTTTTGTCCAACGTAGAATCCCATGCCGACGCAATAGTCGCCGATGGCCGCCATGTGGTTTGTTCGCAGGCCACCGGTGTTGAGCGTGACCAATAGTGGACTGTGCCGGAAGATGCGATCGGAAGCATCCACCCATTCTTTGATCGTCTTGACCCAAAGCTCCTCGCTGTAGCTGCGTCCGTCACTGGCTTCGATATCCTCGAACTTCTCCTTGAACTCCGGACCGCGCCGGTTGGTCGTCCCGAAGCGATATGGATTCGTCTCTGCGCCCGGCGTCACGTCCACAAACAGCAAGTTGGGATTGTCGTCGTAACGGGCTGCGAATTGCTCCAGAAAGCGCCAGGCGTACCTCTCATAGATCGGATCCCAGATCAGCGGAATCTCCGTGCTGCTGGGCGCGTGGAAGGCGAACTTGGCGCCCTCTTGCCAAACCCAGTTCGGGGTAGGTTTCTTATAGTAGGGCTTCGGCCAGTATCCGCTGGTCAACCACATGATGCGAATAGCGACTTTCTTGTTCCCCTCCAGCCAGGGTTTGATCCACTGGTCGAGTTGGCTCCAGTCGCACACTCCATTTGCCTTTTCCACTTCGCTCCAGATAACCTGAAACATCGCGCCGCAGATATGCGGGTTAGCGATGACATCCGCGTTATCGGCGAAAGCGTAATCTGCTTTCGCATAGTAGAGCAGCCCCGCCTCCGGCTGCCGAGGCGCACGCCCTGTTTTCTGAGCGTTTCTCGGTGACGCGGCGCCGATTGTGTTTCCGAGTACGGCAGTCTGTGCGAACGCGGCGCGGAAGAACGCCCAGTTCCTGTCTCCCAAGCCGGCATACAAAGGGTTCGGCGAATGCGGCGCCTCGGGGATGCTCTGGTCCAGAACGGCGATGGCTGTCCTGGGCAATCGCCTGTCAATCGCATCGTCCAGTTGGCTCCACAAGCTCTCCCGTGGTCTCGTCCCGGACGAATTCACGGCCAGTGTCAACAGAACCAGCACGTACGGCAGCCACATAAGGTGATCTACTTTTCCTCTCATTTTGCCGTCCTTTCAAAAAACACCATGAAAATATGATGACGCTGCTGCCTACACAGCCGCAGCATGTCTGCGATATCAAGGGGGTCCTTACGAATAATCCAGAGAACGCACAACAGAGTCTGCACAAAAGAAGACCTCTTATCAATTCAATGAATGTACCGTTCGTGCCAGTGATTTGCAGGGATGGCGTAGTCGAAGAAGTCTGTATTCCTGTCGCTGCTTAGATCCGTATCGAACTGTCCGAAGGCTACCCCGTTTTTCGCGATCTCAAGCGCATCCAGGAAATTGACGGTATCGTCATCATACACATCACCAGGGGGCAGCTTGGTTGGTTTAAACCTGGCAATGTATGCATCGCCGGCACCGCCGTAGTTGGCCTGGAAGACTGAATCTGTTACGGGTAGGTTCGTAGAATAGGTGTCCCCGCCAAAAACAAGTCCGCCAAAGCTACTGTGGGCCAGGTCTCTTATCCGGTCATGACCGGAACCTCCGAAGTGTGAAGAATACCGGAGTTTGGAGAGATCGGGAGAAAAAACTGCAAAAAAAGCTTCGTCTTGCCCTCCCGAGGTGCGCTGAAATGCGTCTGAAGTTGTTGGGTGGTCAGTGACGTTGCCGAATATGCTTCCGCTTACAAAAACATTCCCCTGGGGATCAAGGCACAGGCCGGAGGGCTCGTAGCCAGTGCCGGGTGAACCACCGAAGTAGGTCGAGCCCAAGAGTTGCGCTCCGTCGAGCGAGAGCTTGGAAATGCAGGTGTTATTGTGGCCCTTGAGAGTCTTCTGAAACGCATCCGCTGTCGTGGGAAAGTCCGTAGAGTGTGTTGTGACGGCGATCACGGCGTTTCCGTCTTTGTCCAGGGCAATGCCGTGCTGGGCGGTCGATTTCTCCATCCCCGAACCACCCAGAAACGTGATGTAGTGCAGGACGTGCTCGTGAGCTGGCGTCAGCGAGAATCGTGCGACAAAGGCATCACCGTACCAGACGCCGCTGATCTCGGTGCCTGCGAACACCGGTTGATACGCACCGGGGGTGGTCGGAAAATCCGCCGCGCCGGCGACGCCGGTTACGATGATACTGCCGTCGGAATGGAGACGGAGACCGGGAAAGGCGTGGTCGGGCCCCGTACTGCCCAGATACGTTGAGAATAGCAGTGACGAGCCGTCGGCTGAGAGCTTCGCTACGAAGGCGTCGCCATATCCGCCCTTGAAAGTCTGTTGAATCGCACCGTCGGTCGTTGGGAAATTGAGCGAATCGGTGTAACCGGACAGGTAGATATTGCCTTGCGCATCAAAGTCCATGCCGCCCCTGCATTGATCGACACGTGAACCGCCGAGGAAGGTCGAGTACAAGAGAGAGGAACCGTCGGGTTGGAGCTTGGTGATAAAAACGTCCATGTCGCCGTTATGTGTGCGGTCGTACGCGCCGGGTGTGGTCGGAAAATTCGATGACCGGGTCCAGCCGACGGCATAGACATATCCGTTGGCATCGACGTGGACTCCATAGACGTCGTCACGGTCGGTGCCGTGCAAAAAAGTGGACCAGATCAGGCTTGTTCCATCGGGTGCGATCTTTGCTACGAAGCCGTCGTTGGAGTTGTTGTCGCTGCCGGTCCTGTCGTAGGCCCCGGGCGTGGTCGGGAAGTTCGCTGATTTCGTTGACCCGGCGGCATAGATGAAGCCACCGGCGTCTACAAAGACTGATTGGACTCTCTCCCATTTATCTCCACCCAGGAATGAGCAGAACTCCAGATCGTATGGTTCTGCTCTTGCGATTGCTCCGCCTACATAGAATGACAACAGTAGTGCAGCACAAAAAGTTCCGAACCGTTTGCAGCCCCTGTGACTTGCCTGAGATTTCTCATTTGTTCTCATAAAATACATCCTTCCGGACACCCGGATTTCCATAATACCGGATACTACGTTCTGTT
>DATKWR010000972.1:0-6226 GCA_035529475.1 Sedimentisphaerales bacterium
CGTAGTACGCGGCGATGGCGTAATCCAGATGCGGCATCTGTATCTCTGTGATTTCTGCGCCGAGCTTCTTGTATATCTCTATCGCCTCGCCCAGGGCCTTTTGCACCTGCTCATCGGCGCCGGCGGCAAACTGCGGCACGACGGCAATCTTGAGCGGCTTTATCGGCTCGTCGAGCTTTTCGAGATAATCGCAGACGGGCGCAGTCGCTTCATCGACGCTGGTGCTATCGGCGGGGTCGTGGCCCGCGATGACGTTCAACATCAGCGCCGCGTCGGCAACGGTTCGCGTCAGCGGCCCGATCTGATCGAGGCTGGAGCCGTAGGCCACAAGTCCGAAGCGCGAGACCCGGCCGTACGTTGGTTTGAGGCCGACGACGCCGCAGAAGCTGGCGGGCTGGCGAATGGAGCCGCCTGTGTCGGATCCGAGTGCGGCAAAACACAGCCGGGCCGCCACCGCCGCAGCAGAGCCTCCGCTGCTTCCACCCGGCACGCGGCTCGTATCCCAGGGGTTGACGGTCCGCTTTAGCCCCGAGTTTTCCGTGCTCGAACCCATCGCGAACTCGTCCATATTTGCTTTGCCCACGATGACCGCATCGGCGGCGAGGAGTCTGTCCACCACCGTCGCGTTGTAAGGGGCGTGGAAGTTCTCCAGAATCTTCGAGGCGCAGGTCGTGGCTCCGAAGGTTGTGCACATGTTGTCTTTGACTGCAACAGGAACGCCCGCCAAAGTCCCCACCGGCTTGCCGGCGGCGATCCGGCTGTCAACATCCGCCGCCGCCGCGAGCGCCCTGTCCTCGCAAGTGCTCAGGTAAGCACCAATCGTCGGGTCGAACTTGTGTATTCGCTCGAAAACGGCTTTGGTCGCCTCGACGCTGCTCATCCGGCCGGCGGCAATCCCGTCACGCAATTCCTTTGCACTGAACTCTTCCATTACGAAAAAATCACCTGCTATTTTTCTTTGCCGACCCGGCGGTGCTCGAGCAGCCAGTCGTAAAGCTCCGGATTGTCGTACGTTTGCGTCCAGGAGTCGTGGTTCGCTTCGGGATAAATCGTCAGCTTGGCGTTTCCGCCGCGGCGGTTGATCGCCTCAACGATTTCCTTCGATTCCTCAACTGGAACGGTGCTGTCCTTGGCCCCGTGGAATGCCCATATCGGGACGTCCTTGAGCATCAGGGACATCGTGCGGTTCCCGCCTCCGCATATCGGCACGACGGCGGCAAAGCGGTCGGGATAGTCCGCCGCCAAAGCCCACGAGCCATACCCACCCATGCTCAGGCCCGTCAGGTAAACCCTTTCGGTATCCACGTCGTACTGCGCGATAATCTCGTCAAGCAGGTTGATCAGCACCTCGGTCTTCTTCGTCCACCAGTCACCTTCGGGACATTGCGGCGAAACGACAATGAACGGGAAATCCCTTCTTGTCTGGACGATCTTGGGCGGACCATGTTTCTTGACCAGTTCAAGGTTGTTGCCGCGCTCGCCGGCGCCGTGCAGGAACAGCATCAGCGGCCACTTCTTCTGCTGTTGGCCGTAGCCTTCGGGCAAGAACAACAGGTACTTACACCCCAACGTCTTGGTGATTGTCTTTTCGAAAGTCTGGGATTGCTGCTGCCCCGGCTGAGCCAAATCGGATGCCATTTTACTTTTCTCCATCTGCGTACAACCAACCAACAGTAGTGCCACAAACGCACAGCACAATGTGTAAGCCGCCTTCATAGTCCAGGACCTCCAAAATCGTTTTCGAGAGCGTTCATGCGCCGGAACTGTCGTCGAGTATTTTCGGCACTTTGAAGAAGTCGCCGTCCCGCTGCGGCGCGTTGGCCAGCGTCTTCTCGGTGCCGAGCGATTCGGTGACGCAATCTTCGCGCAAGACGTTACTGACCGGCAGACAATGCGCCAGCGGCTCGATCCCATCGGTGTCCAGCTCGTTCATTTTCTCCACGTAGCCGAGGATGGCGCTGAGCTGGCCCGTGAATTCCTGCACCTCCGCCTCGGTCAGCTCCAGCCGGGAGAGTTTGGCCACCTTTCGGACCTGCGCTTCGTCAATCTTCCTGCCCACCATGCTTCGTCCCCGCCCAAACAAAAGGCTTCCGAAAAATTGGAGTCAGGCATACTTTGGAAAGAAAAAATCTCTTGATTTCGATTTTTTCTTTCCAAAACAAGCCGTGCAATATTTCACGCGACGCTATGTTATCATAGGATTCTTGATTATTTTCTGAAATAATATATGCCTGACTTCAATTTTTCAGAACTCAAAAAAAAAACGAGGCAGAATCCGCCCCGCTTTGAAGTGAACTTTCCGTGCAACGGCCGCACTGTCAACCGACCGCCTGCTCGGCGGGTTTGTAATCTCGTTTGGGGGGCTTTTGAATCAGTCCCATCTTGATAGCCTTGGCTGAGACCCTGATTCTGCACACTTTACCGTCGATGACGGCCCGAACCTTCTGCACGTTCGGCTTGAACTTCCTTTTGCTGATGCCGGTCACTTTGCGACCGACGCCGCCCAGATATTTGGCCTTACCGCGACGGGCGATGCTCCTTCCCGCCACCGTTTTCTTGCCTGTGAAATAACATACTCTCGACATCAAATACGCTCCTACTACATTAAGGGCCTTGCCCCATCAAAAGCGTAGACTATACCGTTCCAAGTAGGATTTGCAAGGCCAAATCAGAATTTTCCCGCAAAAACTTGCTTGGCGAGCCGGGATCGAGGGATTTCTTTACCACGAAGGACTCAGCGCGGCAGGCTTGGTGGTGAATCCAAGGCCGTGCGGTGGGGCAGAGCCCCACCCTACCGGCTAAGGCGAAAACACGCGGGTTTGTAGTGACGCCGTAAGGCGTTTCTCCATGCTCGGCGTTCCTCAAATATGCCCTCACGGGCACACTACGAACGTTGTGTCGTCTTCTGTAGGTAGGCGACTTCCGCCCGGGTGAGGGGCCTGGACTTGCCGACGCTGAGGCCCCGCGTTTCGATCTTGCCGATACGCGTTCTCGTGAGCGTCTTGACGGGCAGACCGACGCTCGCCAACATTCGGCGAACCTGCCGATTGAGCCCCTGTCGTATCGTCACCTCGATCAGCGATTCTGTGTGCCCGCGTTTGTGTATCTTGACCGAGGCCCGGCCGGTCTTGCCCTCGGCCAGCCAGATTCCCTTCTTCAGTTTTTCGACCTGCTCGCCGGTAATCTGGCCCCGAATCCCAACGACGTACGTCTTGGGCAGTTCGTATCTGGGATGCGAGAGCCGGTTGGCCAGCTCGCTGTCGTTGGTCAGGACGATGATTCCCGTCGTCTCGGTGTCCAGTCGGCCCACACAGAAGATACGCTCTTTGGTTTGGACGAGGTCTATCGCCTTCCTTCTGCCCTGCGGGTCGCTGCTGGTGCAAATGACGCCTTTGGGCTTGTTCAGAAGAAAATAGACTTTCGGTGCCGGCCGAATCGTTTTGCCATCGACGCTGATGACGTCCTGCTGCGGATCGACGAAGGCCGGCAGTTTGTCCACGACCTTGCGATTGACGCGCACAAGGCCGCTGAGGATGAGCTCTTCACAATTCCGGCGTGAATCGACACCTGCCGCCGCCAGGACTTTTTGCAATCTTTGTTTAGCCATAACCCCTACTGCCCCGATTCACGTTCCGCTTGTTGCAAGGGTTCTAATATCGTCCCACAAGCTGTGGGTAGCTTTTGCATGAATTCATGCACGGGCCTGGATTTATCGCATTATGGGCACCAGCATAATCATAAATGGACGGCAACAAAAAAGTCACCGCCCATATGCTGTATGCCGCCATTGTGGCGCTCAGGTCGCTTCCCAGCGTTGCCCTATCCTCCACAACGGCATTGCCCAGAATACAGCAAAATGCTGGTGCCTCAAAGCGATAAATCCATGAAATCTGTTTCACTCACAACCTCTGGGGTGATAATAGAGTTTCAGAAAAGTTCAGTTATTAGATTCAGGAAGCTTAGACGCCGCCCACACCTATGCCCAGCTTGTCCGAATAAACGATTCCGACGCACGCCAGCACCCAAAGAACAAAGCCAATCTGAAAGGGCCAGTCGCTCAGGATAAGCTGCACGGGGTCCGAATACCCGCCCTTCTGCATCGACGCGCTGAAGCGGAAAACACAGTATAACACGAACGGTGTCGTATAGACCAGGTTATTTGTGCCGAAGAGCCTCAGCGTTCGCTCGTCCATCGCGTAGAGCAGGAAACACACGACCGCCAGGCCGCTGGTGACGTCCACCATGTGAGCCAGCAGGTCAGGCGTGTAGCCCCCCAGGGTTTTGCGAAAGGACTCGCTATCTTCGCCGAGTTGGGTCAGTTCGGTGAATCTCTTGCTGAAGGCCAGGAAAAGGCACAAGGCGAACGTGCAGACGATCAGCCAGGGGGAGATGAACACGCCTACCGCCTCGGCGCCGGCCATGGCCCGCAGACAAAAGCCGACGGATATCACAACGCAGTCCAGAATCAATACTCTTTTGAGCAGGAGCGTATAGACAATCACCAGCACGATGTACGCCAGGACGATCGCGGCGAAGCTCCGGCCAAGCACGAGGCTACCGGCCAGGGCCGCGGCTGCACACAACATCGAAGCCACGGCGGCCAAACCCACGCCGACGGTGCCCGCAGCGAGCGGCCTGTTGCGTTTTTCAGGATGCAGACGGTCGGCCTGCCGGTCGATGATATCATTGAAGATATAGACCGCCGAGGCGGCCAGACAGAAGCAGATAAAACCGCCGACCGCCCTGCCGACGGCCACGGGGTCGGTCAGCTTCTGTCCGAATACCAGCGCCGCGAACAGAAATACGTTCTTGGTCCAGTGCTTCGGACGCATCAGTTGCAGCAATTTCATGCTTCTGCCTTTCGATTGGTCCAGTTGACTCATGGAAAATATCGACATTCAAGCCAATAATGAGTAAGATTATATTCAAATTGAACTTCTGCAAAATTGGAGTTAGGCATACTTTTAGAAAGAAAAAATCTTCTCTTTCGATTTTTTCTTTCTAAAACTCGATTTGTAACATTAGAAGCGACAATAAGTTATAATACTGCACGTAATTATTCTCAGAAAATCGTGAAACCGATTTTCTGAAATAATATATGCCTAACTCCAATTTTGCAGAACTCTTGTAACCAAATAAGACCACCGTGCACAGTGTGCCGGGCGCATTTTTCGCCGCGGGCGGCGCCAATCACGAGGCAGGCAAGGATGATCGGAACCGTTATTTTCGATTTGGACGACACGTTATACGATGAGATCGAGTATTGCAGGAGTGGGTTCGCGGCGGTAGCGAAATTCATTGCCGGCCGGGACGGGACGCCCACCGCTGGGCTTCTCTTCGCTACGCTGTGGGACCACTTCAAGACCGGCGACCGCTCGAAAGTTTTCAATGCCGCCCTTGATGATCTCGGCATAGGCTACGACAAAGAGCGCATCGCCGAGCTGGTCGGCATCTATCGCAACCACGTCCCCGCAATCGCCCTGCCGCCGGACAGCGAAGAGGTCCTCCGCAAGTTGAGAGCGAAATACGCGCTGGGCCTTCTGACGGACGGTTTTCTGCCCGCCCAGCAACTGAAAGTACGGGCGCTCGGTATCGAAGCGTATTTCGCAAGCATCATCTACACGGAA
This sequence comes from Sedimentisphaerales bacterium, assembly GCA_035529475.1. GTDB lineage: Bacteria > Planctomycetota > Phycisphaerae > Sedimentisphaerales > Anaerobacaceae. Next base: position 5,628 of record DATKWR010000972.1, read on the forward strand.
CAGCTTGGCAGAGAATGCTGGAAACCCTCGCCGGCGGGCTTCGAGAAGATACTGCGGGATTTGGGCGGCAGGCCGGAGAATGCGGTTTATGTGGCCGATAACGAACAAAAGGATTTTATCGCCCCCAACAGGCTGGGCTTCGTAACAGTCCAGCTTCTTCGTCCCGCTCGCGTCCACACTTCGGCCTGCGCCGAACCCGGGGCCGCCGCACGGCACGTAATCAGCCAAATCAGCGAGTTGCCGGCCCTCGTAGAGAGCCTCTGATGCGTCGTTTTCGCGGGGGCACCCGAGCCGGCTCGTCCCAAAGAAGAATCCGGACCTTATTCTGCCGCAAAAACACTGCACCAAAGGCTTTTTTTGTTGACTTTGGGGCCTGTTCCGGCGATAATATAATGCTGAACAAGCTTAAAGGGTGATTTTTCTATATTTCTGAGGAGTTTTTACTATGCCGGCACGCAGGAGAAAGCAGAGCAATGCGATGCTCTACACTCTGATAACCTTTGTGGGGCTTTTCATTGCCACGACGACCGTCGCCGTGATCTTTTACGTCAAGGCCGAGGAGCACCGGGGAAATCTCGAGGATACCCAGCGAGAGATAA
>DATKWR010000973.1:0-15401 GCA_035529475.1 Sedimentisphaerales bacterium
CGAAGCACGCACCTACGAGGCCTTCACCGTCGCGTTGTGGGTCAGGGCCGACAGACTGGGACAAGGCCAATACATGAGCCCATTCAGCAGCTATACGCCCACAGGCCCCGGTTTTCAGATTGATGTGGATGGAACAAACCCAGGAAATTACCAGACCACTCCAGGCATTGGAATTCACGGGCCAGTGACCTTAGAATGGGTCCACCTGGCAGTAGTCTGCGAGGGTACCACTATCCATTACTACTACAACGGCACTTGGGTTACGAGCGGGACTATCGCACCTAACAATCTGTTATTCAACGAGTTCATCATCGGCACCAGCAGAAATAGAGGTAATAACTTTTATGGTGCGATTGACGACTTCCGTTTTTACGATCTGGCTCTGACACAGGATGAGATGGCGTGGCTTGGCGGCAGGACTACACCCTTTGACAAGCCGTTTTGACATACGTTAAGATTGCCGCTGGAGTGGCGTAAGTATTTATGTCAGTTCGGGCCCATACCGGTTGATTCGGTATGGGCCCTATTTATTTATGTTCCAGGCAAGGCATAAATTTTTCTTAAAGTGAAATGGCTAATTTGGTATCGATAACATTAGTTGAGCCTTTATCAGCATAGAGTTTGCCCTGAACAAAGTCGAGGGGCAGGCATCCCTGGTTGTGAACTTGCTGATAGAAAAATTATCTGTAGTCCTGGGCTTCTGGAGGCAACTTCAGGATGAGCAAAATTTAGACGAAGGAGGTAGCAAGAAAATAATAGCCGTATAGCATTGTTTGTAACAAGTCACCACTAATCCGAATAGAGAACTGAACCAATCAAACTATAGACATGACAAGCCTGGCCTCATAGAGGATTCAATGTCCTTCTTACCTAATCAACCTAAATCGCGAAGTCTCTTTTTCAGCACAACACCTTCGTCATCCTGTGAATTAAAGTTTGTACATCAAGTCAACTGGCTACTTACCTCCCGGTAAAGTACCCTTACCTTTAGAAACGGATCCCCCTCTCCTAAGGTTTCCAGGGGGAAATAACCGCGGTATCCAGATCTGCGTACGATCTGCATCAGTCTCGCGAAGTCCGTCTTAATCTTCGTTCCCCCTGTCTGGATCATTTCCTTGACTTGCCAGCTTACTGCATAGGGAATCAATCGCTCGATTTCCTGATAGGCATCTCCCTCCGGCAAGCTTCCGGTATCCAGCATCAAACCAAACCATTCCGAATCCACCCGTTCGATAATCTCAATGACCTGTGCCGCATTAGTGGCGAAGTTATTGTGGTTTTGATAATTGATCATCACCCCATGCCGGCCGCCAAAGGCGGCACATTCTTTCATGTCGTCAATCAACCAATTGGTGGTCTCTTCCCGGGAGTATCCCTTAGGCTTGGCAGTTCCGTCAAATATCCTTACGTGCGGAATTCCCAGTTTGGAGGCGGCTATCACCCAGTTTTTGACCAACTGCTTTTCCTGTTTCCTTTGCTCCGGATCCGCTATAGTGAAGTTGTTCCTGACTCCCGTTCCGGTTAAAGCCAGTCCCAGGCGAAAGGCCATTCGCTTGATGTTATACAAGACCTCATCGGCAGGGACATCCGGATACCCGCGGATGTAATAGGCGGTCAGATCCAATCCCTGAAAACCCGTGTCTTTCACAAACCGGAACAGCTTCTCCAGACTCATCTCGCCGTTTCTTAGTAAGCTATTGAACGAATAAGCATTAAGACAGAGACTAATGGGAATTCTGCCCGGATTCTCTCGTGGATGGTTTCCCTGCATACCGGCGGCCACCGCCGTCCCAGCCCAGGGAAGAGCTGAGGTCATATGTAGGAATTGACGTCTCTGCATGAGCATTCCTTGTATCCTTTCTTGTCTGCAAGTAAATTCAAAACGGACTTGATATTCCGCTTAACAAGTGCACTATGGACCACCTAAAAAGGTAACCGTTCACGGCTATTTTTATAGTATTGGGCAACGCACCCGATATCCGCCGTAAGGCGCCCCCGAGCGGAAAATACCCATTTCTTGAATGTTCAACTCAATCTATAACACATTCAAGGTCGTAATACAAGCTGAAAATATCTCTTTTTTTCAAGCGGAGGGCCACGTTCGCCCGATAATAGCCATAGTAAATGGCTTGAGGACGAAAATTGACATCTAAACAAGAACAATTCTATAAGCAGCAAATTGCCGACCTGCAAGCTGAAAACGCAGCTTTGAAAGAACAAGTTGCCGAACTTCTCAAAGTCAACGCCGAGCTTGCTGAAAAGGTGGCTAAACTGTCCAAGAATTCCTCGAACTCTTCCAAACCACCATCCTCGGATATTGTCAAGCCGCCTAAATCCAAACAATCCGATGGTCCCCGTCGTCAGGGAGGCCAGTTGGGCCATAAAGGGGTCGGTCGACAGCTATTCCAGCAGGATCAATTTGACAAGACGGTCCCTTTTTACGCTGATAGTTGCCACTGCGGCTATGTAGGCAATGGTGAGCCAATCGGAAAACCCAAAATTCAGCAGATCGTTGAACTTGTTGGCAAACCTGTCAGTGTCACTGAATACCGTTTGTACGGTTTTATCTGTCCCAAATGCGGACGAGTTGTCTGGGCTAAATTGCCTGCCACTGTTGTCGAGGGGCAGTTGTTCGGGCTGCGTCTGCAAGCTTTGGTCGGCTACATGAAAGGCTCTCTGCATGCCTCCTGCAGCGCTCTGGAAGATTTCTGCCATGATGTGCTGAACATCGATGTCGCACGAAGCCATCTCTGCAATACGATCCGCCGTGTCAATGAGGCCGACAAATGCTTTGGACAGAGCCTGCTGATTCAATTCAAGAGGCTCTTTCATATCTGGCATCTTCGAGACAAAATCCCAAAGGACAGATTCAGCCGGATTATGTTCAAAATCAAGGATCGAATACTGGCCTTGGCCAAGCAGCAAGACTTGCCACCCGAGTCGGCTATACTCGCTAAGCGTTTCCGCAAGCATGGTAACGCTATGTTCAGGTTTTTGTTTGATCCTGCTGTTCCATCGACCAACAATGCTGCTGAGCAAACTCTTCGTCAGGCTATTATTGATCGGCGAATTACCCAGGGCAGCCGATCGGTGATGGGTAGGCAGTGGAATGCTCGTATCTGGACGGTCCTGGCTACTTGCCGAAAGCAAGGCCGATCCAGTTGGCAATTCCTTCAAAACGCGTTGAGTGCTTATTATTTTCAAACTCCTATTCCATCTCCTCTTGCTCGGGCCAACTAATAGCCTGGACGGCCACCATTGTTTAATATAGACTTAGAAATTACACATAAGGATTAATAATATACCATAAAAGGAGATGTTCAATTGAATATAAGAAACTTCAACATTGGAATGGCAGGACTTGCCTTCTTCTCGTTTTTCACGCTCGGCTTTGCAGCCAAAGCGGTCGAACTCACCGTCACCGCGGACGATTTCGAGCCACGGACATTTACGGATTCACGAGGCGAATCGCTTCCTTACCGCTTGTTTGTTCCCAAGAACTATGACCAAAGCAAATCGTATCCCTTGATCGTCACCCTGCACGGTGGGCAAAAAAGAGGAAACGATAACAGAAAACAAGCCACATTGATCGGCGCAAGGATCTGGATCGAGCCTGCGAACCAGGCCAAAAATCCATGTTTCGTTTTCGCGCCACAATGCCCGTCGGATTCAAAATGGGGACTGCTTATAGAAAACCCGAAAATCTATTCAGCCGTCAGATCCCTGCTCGAAGCTATCGACGCGCTCGAGAAGGAATTCAAAATCGACCGCAGGCGGATATACATCACCGGACACTCTATGGGGGGCACGGGCTTGTACAGCATCATCGCGACGCAGCCCGATCGCTTCGCCGCAGCGGTCCCGTTGTCCGGCCGCCTCGATTGGGGTATCGAAGATCACGATTTCAAACAGCACGCCAGCCTATTCGCACACGTGCCAATCTGGACATTTCACGGCGGGGATGATCCGAGGAACGACCCGGACAACTCGCGGCGGATGGCCCAGGCGATTAAAGAACTCGGAGGAAATCCGAAATGCACGATACTGCCCGGAAAAGAACATGATATTCCTCCGGATGTATATCCGATGCCGGAACTGCACGAATGGCTCTTCGCCCAGAGACTTCCAGACAGCATACCGGTCGGCAACGAAGTAAGCGCAAAAAGAGCCGGGGAATTGAAAAAGCTGGAAATATTGCCAGTTTTCGACAGGATAAAAAATCGGTTTGTGGAGAAGAAATACAAAGACGGTTCCGGGCGTACGCTTGCTTACCAGTTTCTCGTTCCGAAACAATACGATCCTTCAAAGTCGTATCCGTTGGCGTTGTCTTTGCACAGCAGAGACAAATGCGGCGACGACAACAAGGCGCAATTGTTCGTAATGGGAACGAAAATGTTAAGCCATATGCAAAACCAGGCTATCAATCCCTGTTTTGTGGTCGTCCCGCAATGCCCTAAAGGACAGACGTGGGAGAAGTCCGAAGATGGATTAAATTCGCCGTTCCTGCAATGCGCGCTCAATATTCTCGATCTGGTTGAGAAGGATTATTCCATTGACTCAGATCGCATATACATCGTCGGATGCGACATCGGAGGAAGCGGCGTATGGGAAGCGCTGGCAATGCGTCCCGGCTACTTCGCCGCGGCGCTCACGGCTTGCGGACAAGGCGACCCTTCCCAGGCCGAAGCGATCGCCAAAACGCCCGTGTGGGCCTTTCACGGTTCTGACGACAAGATCGTCGATCCTCAAAAAACCCGGTTCATGGTCAAAGCCTTGGAGAACGCCGGAGGCAAGGTGAGATACACCGAATTTCCCGGAGTCGGACACGGCTGCTGGTACGAAGCGTTCTCTCCTAAAGAAACATACGAATGGTTGATAAGCCAAACGAGGAGTAATACGGTCGATTCAAAAACGAAAATATTGAAAACGGAAGGCCCCGGATTATGATAGAGTCCTGCGGAAGTTCGCCCGGACGCATCAGGACAGAACTGTGCTGGTGACGCCTGATGGTGTTCGAACTGAGGGGGGATTTATGTGTACAGAAATAGATATGGAACATTAGAATCAGGAGTAATTATGTGCTCGACCAGGATACTAATCTTAGCCATCCTTTGCGTTTCCACTGTAGCAGCAGTGGCCAATGAAAATTCCCCCAACATCGTGTTGATTCTCACTGATGACCAGGGCTGGAGCCAGGTGTCGCAGGCGATGGATCCGCGGATTCCCGAGTCTTGCTCGACGTACCTTGAGACGCCGAACATGAGCCGCCTGGCCCGCGAGGGGATGCGTTTCACCAGCGGTTATTCGCCTGCTCCGCTATGCACGCCCACGCGACGCAGCATCCTGTGTGGCACGAGCGCTGCCCGCAGCGGCACCGAGTTCAAGAGCAAATGGATTCCCGCCGAGCACATGACCATCCCCAGGGCCTTGAAGAAGGCAAATCGCGACTATCGCTGCGCCCATTTCGGAAAGTGGGGTGAGGACATGATCTCGACGCCGGAACAAAGCGGATACGACACCAGCGACGGGATGACCGGCAACAACACAGGTGGCATGCCGAGGACGCTGGGCATCAAGTCCGGGAACCACGCTGACGGCCCTCCGTACTTCATCGATAATGAAGACCCGAAGAGGACCCGTACTGTCACAGACCGCGCCATCGACTTCATGCGAGAGCAAACCACTGCAAAGCGACCGTTTTATGTTCAGGTTAGCTATTACGCGGTCCACTTGTCGGTCGTCTGTCGGGAGCAGACGCTGAACAAGTACAAGCAGAAAGGTAAACCTGACCGAGGCTACACCCCCGCATGGGCGGGGATGATGGAGGAACTGGACGACGGCGTGGGACGTTTGCTGGCGGCTATCGACAGACTTGGTATCTCCGAAAACACGTACGTGTTTTTCACTGCCGACAATGGCGGCCGTGGAACCGTACCGGGTGGTTCGAACCTGCCTACCAACACACCGCTGTACGGCGCTAAGCACAGTCTTTACGAAGGCGGCATCCGCGTCCCCTTCCTGGCACGCGGTCCCGGCATCGCGCCCGGCTCGGTCTGCCACATACCTGTCGTAGGCTACGATTTTCTGGCGACGTTCTACGACCTCGCCGGTGGCCGCGGTGAACTGACGGATGAAATCGACGGTGTCAGCATTCGACCTTTGCTGAGTAATCCGGAAGGAGCGTCGATTCAACGTCCACATGGCGCGTTGTTCTTCCACCGGCCCCAGCGGAAGTTCTCGGCGATCCGTCAGGGTAACCACAAACTCATGCTCTTCTGGGCTGCCGACGGCACGATCAGCTCACGGGAGCTTTACCATTTCAATCCGGATCCCCGCGAGGAAGAGCGGAACATTGCCGACAGGGAAACCGATAGAGCGAACGATTTGCAGGCCATCCTACTTGCGTACTTGAAATCGGTTGATGCAGAGAAAGCTGTGAATGTCCAACCAAAACGTAAGAAGAAGGAGAGATAAAAGTGTACCCGAGATATGGTTCCCCAAGCGTTTTATTACATATTTCGTTCGCCATCGCTTTTGTTAATATCGTTGCGGCATCATGGCCGCAACACAGATTATTAAATATGAAAGGATAATCCATGTTTAAAAAACTTGCTACAGTATTCGTCATCGTCCTCTCGCAGGCACTGCTCACAAGTGCACGGGCTGTCGAACGTCCCAACATAGTCATCATCTTTACTGATGACCAGGGCTATGGTGACCTCGGATGTTACGACTCCGAAACAATCCGCACGCCCCGTATCGATAAGCTGGCGCAAGATGGCACACGCTTCACCAACTTTTATGCCCAGATCGTTTGCGGTCCTTCCCGGTCGGCCCTGCTCACCGGCCGTTATCCCGTTCGAAGTAGAGGATGGTCCATGCCCGCCGATGAAATCACCCTTGCCGAACTGCTTCAGAAGGTGGGCTATACCACCTGTTGCATCGGCAAGTGGGACGTCTCCAACCGTGAAGCAATCCGAGAGCGCATGCCAAACGCGCAGGGCTTCGACACCTATTGGGGAACCTTGGGCGCCAACGATAACGGCCACGTGGTTTTCCATCAGAACAATCAGCAAATCGGCAACACCAAGGATATGGCCAGCCTCACCAGAACATACACAGATAAAGCCATTGAGTTCCTTAAGGCCAACAAGGACAATCCCTTTCTGCTCTATCTCGCGCACACAATGGTGCACTCGGTGATCGACGCCTCGCCGGAATTCAAGGGCAAATCCAGGGGTGGTCTTTATGCCGACACTGTCGAGGAACTTGATTACCACACCGGACGTTTGCTTGACGTGATCGACACGTTGGGTCTGCGCGACAACACCATCGTTATCTTCACGACGGACAACGGGCCATGGAATAACATGCAGGAAATCCTGCGCAAGAAACACAACGGAGCGATTGCATGGGGTTCCTCCGGACCTCTGCGAGAAGGCAAGGGTTCAACATACGAAGGCGGAATCCGAGTTCCGTGTATAATCCGCTGGCCCGGCCATTTGTCACCTGGCCACATCAGCGACGCCATATTCTCGACCCTCGACTTCCTGCCCACCTTCGCCACGCTCACCGGATACGAGACGCCGACCGACCGGATTATTGACGGAGTCGACCAGACGGATTTGCTGCTCGGTAAGAGTGAAAAAGGGGCACGCGAGGATTTCTATTACTTCTGCCGGAATGAGATGCATGGTGTTCGCAAGGGCAAGTGGAAGTTGATACTTCCCAATCGTAAGGAATTCTATGGCTACGTGAAGGACAGAGGATCGAAAGGCATTGAACTGTATGATCTCGATTCGGATGTCGGCGAAAAGAGGAACCTGACCCAGGAGTACCCCGAGATCGTTCAGCAGATGCTTGCGCGTGCCCAAGCCTTCCGGTGGCCGGAGCAGATTCACGATAATTCCATCCGGCTTAAGCCCACTAAAAACACGCGACCAGCGCCGGCAGAATGATCCAAGAAGCACACGGCTCTTAAGTGAGAGAAACCCATTTACCACAGACCGAATATCGTAGGAGCCGCGGAGAATACTTCAGAACTCGCTACTTAAATGGAGTATACAAATATGAGAGTTGATAGGCTGCTGTTTCTGTTGCTGCTCGTCTTGTCAGTTTCAAATTGGGTAACAGACTTCTCTTGCTCAGCCGATTCTGCGACGCTTGAGCAATCAAAAGAACCTCCCATAATTCCTGTGGGTCTCGACGCGTACCGCATGTGGGAGAGATGGCCGTACCAGCGGATCGGTGCGCGGGCTTACATGCGGAGTACTTACGACAGGACCGGTGGCAACGAGACGGCCGACGCCGGCCATTTTCTGTATCAGGAAGCTGATAATTTTAACGTGACATTGGACGTCGAAACTCCGGGCGTGCTCTATTTCGCACGGTATAACCACTGGCACGGCAGTCCCTGGCACTACGAAGTAGACGGAGTCGACCATATCGTCCAGGAGACGAGTAGCGCCAACCCGCTCAACCCCGTTGACAACTCCGTGTTCATGCCTGAACATCTTTTTCCGAACCCGCTCGCATGGACCTGGTCCGTCACAAAAGGCGCCGACCTGACATGGGTGCCGATTGCGTTTGAACGTTCGTTTCGCATGGCCTACTCGCGAACCCGTTACGGCACCGGGTACTACATCTATCATCACTATCTGCCCGATGCCAACCTCTCTCGGCCGATCGTTGGATGGGACGCCGGGACGCCGCCCGATCCCGGTGTGCTGGAACTTATCAACCGTGCCGGTACGGATATAGCGCCGAAAAACATTGCATCGATCTTCAACAAGGTGGAACTGGATAGAAGCGGCACGGTTCCACTTTGTACTATTCAGACGGGTCCGGCGATGATCCGTGCGCTTGAGATGTCCGTACCACGAGATAAGGCGCTTGAGTTCGGGCACGCACGGCTCCGCATTACCTGGGACAATCGCGACCAGCCGTCCGTAGACGCGCCCGTAAGTCTGTTTTTTGGCGCGGGCATTCTCTACAACCGCGACGACAGACACTATGTCGTCAAAGCCTTCCCGATGAACGTGCGCTATGAGGCCGAGAGTGTTCACCTGGCATGTTATTTCCCGATGCCGTTTTTCAAATCGGCCCGCATCGAACTCACCAACGTGCCCGCGGGCTTGAATACGCAGATCAAGTATGCCGTGCGCCATGAGCCCTACACTGATCCGCCGAACCATACAGGCTATTTCCATGCGACCTACCGCGACCACCCGGAACCGGAAACCGGCAGGGACCTCGTATTGCTCGACACCCAAGACATCGAGGGACAAGATGACTGGTCCGGCTCGTTTGTCGGTACGTCGTTCATCTTCTCTCACCGGGCATTTCTGCCGACTCTGGAAGGTGATCCACGATTCTTCTTTGATGACAGCATGACACCTCAGGCGTACGGCACCGGCACGGAAGAATGGGGCGGAGGAGGCGACTACTGGGGCGGACGCAACATGACTCTGCCGTTTGCGGGCCATCCGGTCGGCGCTAAGAATCCCGAGCTGGCAATCAGCGACGAGGACCTCGTCAATTCCGCCTATAGGTTCCTGCTTGCCGACCTCATGCCGTTCGGCAAACGGGCCATCATCCGTCTCGAGCACGGCTCACACAACCAGAGCACCGAGCATTACGAGACCGTGACGTATTGGTACGGATTACCAAGCCCTTCTCTTGTCAAGACCGACGCCCTCAATGTCGGCAACCTCGATAGCGAGCGGGCCCACAACTACATCTCACCAGATTCGTCGCCACCCGTCTCGATCACATCACGATACGAATTGGGGCCCGACACTGCAAAGACGGCATGCCAGCAAAAACCCAAAGCCAATCCGGACAGCTACGCCGAATTCGAGTTCCAGGCCGATGCAGATAAGACCTATTACATCTGGATTCGCGGCAAGGGCATGGAAACCGAGAAAAAGGTCGGCACATTATGGATGCAGTTCGATGATGAGATTGGTACCGACAAAGCCAATCCGACGTATCACGGCGAAACCGGCGCCGGTAACTGGCGGGACCGTGACCAGTCATTCAAATACGCTTGGTCGAGCGGTTCGCCAAACAGACCGCCTCTGACAGTGACGTTCGAACGCCCCGGCAAGCACCGGCTCCGCATACAGCCTCGAATCCTGAACTTCCATTCCGGCAGGGCATGCTACGAACCGGAAGGCATGTATATCGACCAAATATGGTTGAGCGCGGAAAACCGGGAACTTCCCAGGAACAATGTCCCTGTGGCTAAACGCAAGGAGATCGTGCTCGACGTCTCCGATATCGTCGCATCCCATGGCGGGAACCGGACAGTTGAGGACGAGGATGTTTCCATCGGCAAAACGCTCTATCTAACCTCGACTATCGAAGTGTATCCCACCCAGACGCAGGTCGGCCGTCACACCAGCGGGACCTCTGAGTTCACCGTTAAGTTGCGGCCGGACAATCTGGGCGTTATGTTGCGGCGAACACTCGATTATTCGTTCCCCAACCAGCGAGCGGAAGTCTACGTGGCAGACACCAGAGCCGGACAGACAGGTGACGACCACGAATGGAAACATGCGGGAGTTTGGTACCTGGCGGGTTCCAACACATGTGTCTACTCCAACCCACCCCGCGGTGATGAGCTGGGTGCAACCAAGCATATCGTACAGACCTCCAACCGCCGGTTCCGTGACGACGAGTTTCTCGTGGCTCGCAAATTTACGCAGGGACGAAGCGTCGTACGCGTCAAGATAAAGTTCACGCCCGTCAAACGGCCACTGTTCCCCGGCCATCATCTACCGGAACTCGCCTGGAGCGAACTGCGCTACGATGTCTACTGTTACGTGATGCCCGAGTCACCGGTAAAGGATTAGCTTCTGTTTATTTAGAGAACACAATCGTCAGCACTTGCGGTTGACGATTCACTGGAATATGATATAGTGCGTCCTTGGTAACCTGCTATGATACATTTGGAGCAGAGCAATGAAAGAAATGTCCGTTTTCCGCTTCTCCAAAAGCTCAATGTTATTGCTTGTCTTAATAGTCGGCATCTGGAAGGCAGAAGCAAAAAATAGAATCGGGAAGCCAAAAGCGGCACTATACGAAGGAGATGGCCCGTGAAACACAAAATTAGCAGAATTGCCTGGTTACTGACTGTACTGGCAGGTCTGGTGATCGTGACTCAGCGGTCTTGTGCGGCCGGTCTGCCAACAGGTGATTGGATTGAGCACGGCTTGTCCTTACAGGATAAGGATGAGTTGTGCAAACGTTTCCAGGAAGGCGTCGACGGCAAGGCCATTCCCGGCGGTTCGCTGATGATTGTTCATAAAGGTGAAGTCATCTTCTCGGAAGCCTTCGGACTGGCAGATCTCGAGACGAAACGTCCCTTCACCACCAATGACCTATGCCGGCTGGCTTCTGTCACCAAGCCGCACACTGCCACCGTAATCGTCATGTTGGCGGATCAGGGCAAACTGTTTCTGGATGATCCAGTCAACAAGTATTTACCGGAATTCAAGGGAATCGAAGTTCAAGGGCAGGGACCGCCTAAAAAGATGCCTACGATCAGACATTGCCTCTCGCACACAGCAGGTTTCATAGGCGCAGACGCGCTGAAGTCTGGTTCTTATTCCTTAAACCTTGACGGTGACCTGTCGGACGTGGTAGCGGACATCGTGCGTCAGGGACTCGTCGCCGAGCCGGGGACTCGTTATGCATACACAAGTCTGGGGTACTTCACCGCCGGACGAGTGGCCGAAGTCATTTCCGGCAAGCCGTTCGATACGCTCATGCGAGAGATGCTGCTAAATCCGATCGGCGCCGGACATAGCACGTTCCGTCCCTCCGAGGAAGCCAAAAAGAGAATACCAACACCATACCTTCACGTTGACAGCCGGCTGGAACCTTACACTGATCTTCCTCGCGGAAAGGTCATCAGACCGGCCGGCGGACTCTATTCAACTTTGGACAGCGTCGCTCGATTCCTGCTATTACATCGCAATCGGGGTATGGTCGATGGACGAAGCATCGTTTCAGCATCGTCTCTGGCCGAAATGTATGTCCCGCTGGCCGGCACTCCCGGCCAGGGCTACGGGCTGGGCTTCAATGTCCTCAGCAAGGATCCCAACGGCAAAGCACGTCGAATTCAACACATCGGTGCCTCCGGAACTTTGGCCTGGATCGATTTCGACCTCGACTTGATGATCGTCATGCTGACCCAGGTGCCACAAAACCAGACCCAACGCTTTAAGCGCAGCGTGATGGAGAAAATTGAAGAAATTTTCACAAACTAACATGTGACTTTTTTGGAGAGTTATAAATAAATTCCTTGCCAAACTGATTGGAGAAACCTTATGAAAGCAGTACACACCAACCCATCGCCGATAATTATCGTTTTAGCCGCGCTGGCTCTCAGTCTCACCGCTACTGCAACCGTATGTACGGCGGACGGGAGAAACTACAACAGTTCCTACACTGGTGCCCATCTGAACAAAGTCGCCTTTCCGATCGGTGGCATCGGAGCCGGCATGTTCTGTTTGGAGGGCACAGGAACCATTTCCCATGTCTCCGTGAAGAACCGGATGGACTTCTTTAACGAGCCGTGCACGTTAGCGGCAGTTTGCATCAAGGGACGGGCAAACGTCGCTCGGGTCCTCGAAGGCCCCATCCCGGACTGGAAATATTTCGGGGGCCCCATGACCGGACGCGGCTCCAAAGGTGCTTCATACGGCCTGCCACGGTTTAGAAAGGCGTCCTTTCTCGATCGCTTCCCCTTCGGCACAGTGACATTGACCGATGATGCCGTCCCCCTGGAAGTGGAAATTACAGGCTGGAGCCCTTTTATACCGGGCAACTCCGATGATTCCAGCCTGCCGGTTGGCGCCTTGGAATATTGTTTCAAAAATCCAACAGACAAACGGATTGAAGGCATATTTTCCTTTCATAGCAGGAACTTTATGGCCACAGATCCGAGAACAGGAAATTCGGTATCGTCTATGACAAACGGCTTCGTACTCGCCCAAGAGGGAACAAAAGAAGCTCCGTACGAACAGGGGCAGTTCGCCGTTTTCGTTGATGATAAACAGGTTGTAGTCGATCATGGCTGGTTCCGTGGCAGTCACTACGATGCGTTCACCCTGGTCTGGAAGAATATCCAGGAAGGCGTTTTGCTGAATAATCCGGCCATGAAGGGGCCGAGTCCCGGAGCCTCGCTATACGTGCCTTTCTCGGTGGGGCCGGGCAGTCAGAAAATCGTTCGGCTGATGGTCGCATGGTATGTCCCGCAAACGAACCTTCGCATCGGCCAGGATCCCAGGAACGCCCCGGAACCCGAGGGCGACACTTGCTGCCCGTCACCATATTACGTTCCCTGGTACGCCTGCCATTTCAAGAACATCGGGGAAGTGACAGACTACTGGCGAAAGAACTACGACAGGCTGAGACTGCAAAGCAAGCTTTTCCGAGATGCGTTCTACGATACGACTCTGCCGGACGAAGTCGTCGAGGCGGTGGCTGCCAACCTGACCATTCTCAAATCGCCCACCGTACTCAGGCAGGCCGATGGCCGGCTCTGGTGCTTTGAAGGATGTAATGATGATTCCGGCTGTTGCCACGGCACTTGCACACACGTCTGGAACTACGCCCAGGCTATTCCTCACTTGTTCCCCGACCTGGAGCGAACTCTCCGGGAGACCGAATTCGCCGTCAGCCAGGATGATCGAGGTCACCAGGTTTTCCGAACAAGCCTGCCCATCCGGCCGGCAGAGCACTTTCCCCGAGGCCGCCTGCGCTATGCTGCCGCGGACGGACAGCTCGGAGGTATCATGAAGATATATCGCGAGTGGCGCATCAGCGGTGACACGACATGGCTTGAAAAGCTCTGGCCCAATGTCAAACAGGGCCTCGATTACTGCATGGAAACCTGGGATCCTCGAGAGCGAGGTGCGCTGGAAGAACCACACCACAACACTTACGACATCGAGTACTGGGGCCCGGACGGCCACTGCACAAGCTTCTACCTGGGCGCGCTCACAGCGGCAATCGAGATGGGCAATGCCCTGGGTGACAATGTGTCGCGATACCGTGAGCGTCTCGAGAAGGGAAAGACCTATCTGGAAACAAAACTCTACAACGGCGAATATTTCTACCAGAAGATTATGACTGAGGGACTCGACGCCAGGTTCACGCCATTGAATCCTTCGTCCAATGGGCCCGGGTATAAACAGTACGTGGAATTGATCAACAAACAGGGCCCCAGATACCAGTACGGCACGGGTTGTCTTTCCGACGGTATCCTGGGTTTCTGGATCGCCCACATGTGCGGCCTGGACGGTAACATAGTCGATCGCGAAAAGATCCGCAGCAATCTCAGGGCGATTTACAAGTACAACCTCAAGCATGACCTGTCGGCCCATGCCAATCCGCAGCGTCCCTCGTACGCCATGGGCAACGACGGCGGGCTTCTGCTGTGCACCTGGCCCAAGGGCGGCCAGATAGCCATCCCTTTTATCTACAGCAATGAAGTGTGGACTGGCATCGAGTACCAGGTCGCATCACATTTGATGCTCGAAGGCATGGTCGATAAGGGACTCGAAATCGTCCGCGTCTGCCGCGATCGCTACGACGGCGTTCGGCGTAATCCTTTTAACGAATACGAATGCGGCCACTGGTACGCCAGAGCCCTGTCGAGCTACGGATTGATCCAGGGATTGACGGGCGTTCGCTACGATGCGGTCGACAAGACACTCTACATAAATTCGCAAATCGGCGACGATTTCCGCTGCTTCTTCTCCTGTCAAACTGGTTTCGGCACCGTGGGCCTGAAAAAGGGCAAACCTTTCGTTGAAATGAAGTCAGGTGACATTGATACCAAAAAAGTCATCGTTTCCGGAAAAACTATGTGAAGATTTCAAAATACGCTCCTTATCGTTGAATCTTCGTTGTACTATTGTCCTGGGTATTGTTTCGATTCTGGTCTTAATGTGGCTGTTTGTAAGGGCCCCACCAGCGTGTCGAACTCAATACATCCCACTGCTTTAGTGGGTTCGTGGAACCTTGAAATTTGTTTTGATTGGCTTTGTTTGGCTTTGTTTTCACCAGAGGTTCTGTGCGAAATATTTTCATATTCCTTTCCTGTAAAAGAGTTTGCGCCAATTTGGGCCGGGGCAGATTGGCTTTGTTTTTTCAAATCGACCTCATTGTCCGCCGGCGGGCGTTGTTCCGGGGGCGATTCCTCCTCATCGGCTTTGGCCTGCTCCATTTGCCGCATGAGTTGTAGCCTTTGAAGCTCGGCCATTATTCTGAACATGCTGTTCTCGATTCGGCGTTCATAAATCAACAGCCGATCCAGCACCATCGAATTCGAGAAATCCTTAATAGCCGCCCGGCCGAGGGCCAGATTCGGATCTTCCGCCAACTGG
>DATKWR010000974.1:0-6921 GCA_035529475.1 Sedimentisphaerales bacterium
TTCGGTGATACGCTCGACGCAGCGATTGACGTACCTGCAGGCAGATGCGATTTTGAAAGGCCACACGAAAGAGGCTGGGCCGCAAGTGGTTGAGCTGCTCAGGAATATGGACACGCTCAGCCGGGCCATCGAACAGCGAAGGCGAAAAAACGGCATGATCCACCTCGACTTGCCCGAAACGGACCTGGTGTTCGACAAATCGGGCCAGGTCGTGGACGCCCACCCGGCCGACGACAGCTATCCGCACACGATCATCGAGATGTTCATGGTCGAAGCAAACGACGCGGTCGCTTCGCTGCTGGACAGCCTGAACGTCCCCTTCATGCGGCGGATCCATCCGGAGCCCGACCCATTGAGCATGAACAATCTGGCCAAGCTGGTCAAGGGCTTCGGGTTCACGTTGCCGCGCAAAACGGACCGCAAGGTCGTTCAGGACTTACTGGCCGCCGTCAAAGGCGCCGATTGTTCGTTCGCAGTGAACCTGGCGGTGCTGCGAAGCTTCGAGAAGGCCCAGTACGCCCCCTTGCACATCGGCCACTACGCTCTGGCCTCGACGCATTACTGTCATTTCACCAGTCCGATCCGCCGGTATGCGGATTTGATGGTCCATCGCGTCCTGGAATATTATCTGCAAGAGAGGACGCCCCCCAAAGCCCAGGAGCAGGATTTGGCCGAGGCCGGCAAGCACATCACCTTCACCGAGCAAACGGCTGAGAACGCCGAGAATGAGCTGCGGACCGTGCTGGTCTTACAGATGCTCAGCAAGAGAATCGGCGAGGAGCTGGATTGTGTCGTGACCGGCCTGGCGGGCTTCGGCGTGTTCGTGCAGTGCAGGAAGTTCGGCATTGAAGGGCTCGTCCGCCTGGAGGACCTCGGACCTGATGATTGGGCCTACGACGCCAAGGCCCAGTGCGTCGTCGGCGCCCGTTCGGGTCACAGCATCCGTCTGGGTCAGGCCATGAAAGTTCATATCGTCTCAGTGAACGTCCCGGCCCGCCAGTTAAACGTCAAGCCGGTCGAACCCATCACCAAAGCACCAAAACGGCAGGACAAAAGCGAGGCCGGCAAGAAACAATCGCCAAGGAAACGCAGCAGAAGAAAGCGATGACATGCAGAGTATCCCGGCCGGGACTGGACAAGAAAGCCGTCCTTGTCACGATTTCTTGACATTTTGAGGCACTTTTGCCATACTCGTGCCTTGTGGTTGATTGTTGGTTACTGATTATTGCTTTTTTCGGAGTAACAAATGAGAGCATCTGAGATGCGAAAAGGTCAAACCCTCAAAATCGACGGCAAGTTGTATGCCATCGTGGATTTTCAGCACGTCAAGTTAGGCAAAGGCGGCGCGGTCTATCAGACAAAGCTCAAGAGCCTGACCGACGGCTCAATTCAGAATGTCCGCCTTCGCTCGGACGAGACGATTGAAGAGGCCTTCCTGGATAAGAGAACCTATGAGTACCTGTATTCTTCGGGAGGCCAGCACGTCCTGATGGATACCACGACCTATGACCAGATCACCATCGATGATGATGCGTTCGGCGACGGCCCGAAATACCTAAAAGCCAACAGTCAGCTTCAGGTCAGTATGTACGAGGGCAGGCCGGTGGTTGTCACTCTGCCCAATACGGTGGATCTGCAAGTCACCGAAACAATGCCGGAGATCAAGGGCGCCACCGCAACCAATCAAAACAAGCCGGCCACGCTGGAGACCGGCGCGATCGTGCAGGTGCCGCCTTTTATCAAGCTGGGCGAGCTCATCCGCGTCGATACCCGTACCGGCGAGTACGTTACGAGAGTAAAGGATTGACGCTGTTACGGCCATTCCCGCGCAAGCGGAAATCCATGTCCGGCCGGCGGTGGATTCCCGCTTTTGCACGGGTGGCAGGGAAAGACGATGGGATTGAATAAAGTAAGCAGGGTCCTGGTCAAGGTTTTCGGCTCCCGCAACGAACGGCTCGTCAAGGCTTATTCTGTGATCGCCCGGCAGGCGGGCGAGTTCGAGGAGCGGATCAGGCAACTCGACGATGCGGCGCTAAAAGCAAAGACCGCCGAGTTCAAGGCCGCCCTCAAGGCCGGGACCAGGCCGGAGGACGTTCTGCCCGAGGCCTTTGCCGTCGTTCGGGAGGCCGCCAGAAGAAACACCGAGATGCGGCATTTTGACGTGCAGCTTGTCGGCGGCAACGTCCTCTACGAGGGCAAGATCGCCGAGATGGCGACCGGCGAAGGCAAAACGCTCGTGGCGACACTCGCCTCTTACCTCGTTCACCTGACCGGGCGAAAGGTCCACATCGTTACGGTCAACGATTATCTCGCCAAACGCGACGCCGAATGGATGGGACCGGTCTATCAGGCGCTGGGCATGACCGTCGGCGCGATTCAAGCGGACATGGACACCGCCGGCGACGAACGAAAAGCTCAGTACGCCTGCGACATCACCTACGGCACAAACAACGAGTTCGGCTTCGATTACCTTCGCGACAACATGAAGACGTCGCTCAGTCGCATGGTGCAGGGCCCGCTGCAATATGCCATTATCGACGAGGTGGATTCGATTCTCATCGACGAGGCAAGGACGCCTCTGATCATCTCCGGTCCCGCCTTCGACGATGTCACGCGGTACAAAAAAGCCGACCAGGTAGCGCGCAAGCTGATCAGTCTCCAAAGCAACTACGATCGCATCAAGCGACAGATCGACTCGGCCGAGCGCGCGGTCGCGAATGCTCAGGGCGAGCTGGCCGATGCCAAGAAAGACAAAGACAGCAAGCGAATCGAAAAGGCCCAACAGGCCATCGGGAAAAACCAGCACGAACTCGAGGCGGCCCAGACCGCGCTGGCGGACGCCACCCAGTTCTACGAAGTCGAACACGACAGAAAAGCGGCCCACCTGACCCATGAGGGCGTGGGCGCGGCCCAGGACATCGCAGGCGTGGGTTCGTTTTTTACCGGGTCGAATATGGAATGGCCCCACCTGCTGGAACAGAGCCTGCGGGCCCATGTCACCTTCGAGCGGGAAAAGGATTACGTCGTCATCGACGGCAAGGTCATCATCGTCGATGAATTCACCGGCCGGCTCATGCACGGCCGGCAATGGTCCGACGGGCTTCACCAGGCCGTCGAGGCCAAAGAAGGCGTCACCGTCAAGGAAGAAACGCAGACCCTGGCCACGATTACGCTGCAGAACTTCTTCAAGCTCTACGACCAGATCGCGGGAATGACCGGCACGGCCGCAACCGAGTCGGAAGAGTTCATGAACATCTACAAGCTGGAAGTCGTCATCATCCCAACGAACAAGCCCTGCGTCCGGGACGACCGCGAGGACGTTATCTACAAATCCATGAAGGAGAAGTTCGAGGCGATCGTCGAGGAAATCAACGAAATCAGTCTGGCGGGCCGGCCCCTGCTGATCGGCACAATCAGCATTGAAAAGAGCGAGACGCTTTCGGAGGCTCTTAACAGGCGGCACGGCCTCGATCACGAGGTGCTCAACGCCAAGCAGCACGCCCGCGAAGCCGTCATCGTGGCCAAGGCCGGACAGCAGCATAAAGGCCGGGACGGGCGCGTGCGAGGCAACGTCACCATCGCGACCAACATGGCCGGGCGAGGCACGGACATTAAGCTCGGCCCCGGCGTCGCCGAAATCGGCGGACTGCACATCCTCGGCACCGAACGACACGAAGCCCGGCGAATCGACAATCAGCTCCGGGGCCGCGCCGGCCGGCAGGGGGACAAAGGGTCCGGCCAGTTCTTTTTGAGCTTCGACGACGACCTGATGCGCGTCTTCGCTCCCGAATGGACTGTCAAGGCGCTGTCGTGGATCGGGTGGGAGGAGGGACAGCCCATCTATCACAAGCGCATCAGCAAGGGTATCGCAAAAGCGCAGAAAAAGGTCGAAGAGCGAAACTTCGAGACACGAAAGAGCCTGCTCGAATACGACGAAGTCATGGACCGCCAGCGAAAAATCTTTTACTCGCGCCGACGCGAGATCCTGGCGGGCAAGACCCTCAAGAATATCATCCACGAGATGATCGACGGCGCCATCGCAAAAAGCTGCGGCACGATCCTCCGCGACGACTATCCCCTCACGTGCATCATGGAATGGGCCAGAACCAACTTCGGCGTTGAACTGAAGCCCTCGGACGTCACCGACGGAACGGTGGAGGAAATTGAAAGCACGATCAAAAAGCAGACCCGGGACAACGCAGCCAACAATATCTCGATCTCAATGGGTGAGTACCTGGAAGACTACAGCGACGCGCAAACATGGGACATCGCCGGCTTGTGCAAGTGGGCGATGAGCGCGTTTCGCGTGAGCCTGAGCCCCGGCAAAATCAAGCACCAATCGCCGGAAGAGATTGAAGAGCAGTTGATTTCCGCCGCCGCCGAGCAAATCGACAAGAAAGACTGCACGCAGCTCGTCGAATTCCTGAGGGAAGATTTCTCGCTCCGCCGGTTCGCCGAATCGGCCCGGGCCAAATTCGACATCGCGATGGACGTTACCGAGCTGGCCGGCCTCAGTACCTCGCAGATTCACCAACAACTCGCGGAAAAAACCGCTGCAAAATACAAGCAGCGTGAGATTGAATACCCGGTCGAATTCGCGATGAATATGGTCTATGGCCCGCAGGGAGCCAACATCTACGCATTTGACGCGCTGGCCGAGTGGGCCAACAGAAAATACAATGCCGGCCTGTCGGCCGAGCGAATTCAGAACACCAAGCCCAACGCACTGCACAGGCAACTGCTGGAGCTGAGCCGGAGCTTCAGCGACGGGCAGTTGGAGCGGGAACTCTCCGAGAAAATCGCCAGCCTGGACAGAGCAAATCTCGTCAGTTGGGTCAACGAACGATTCGAAGCGTCCATCGGGGAAGAGGACCTTCCCAACGACGGACCTCAGCTCAAAGAGGCTCTCCGCGAAGTAGCTGCGGAGTTTCTCCGTGCCGAGTTGAGCGACCTGGAGAAGTACGTGCTGCTCCAGGTCTATGACGGCACATGGAAGGACCATCTCTATTCCATGGACCACCTCAAGGGTAGCATTTGGATGCGGTCCTGGGCGGAGAAAGACCCAAAGACCGAGTTCAAACGCGAAGGCTCCCGCATGTTCGAGGAGATGCTTGAGACGATAGAAGACCGGGTAACGGACATAATCTTCAAAGTGCACCTCGAAGCGGGAGCCAGGACCAGAAGCGTCTGGAACGTCAGCGGGACCAGTCATGACGAAGTCAGCCAATTCGCAATGGCCGAGCAGCAGCGGGCCGCCGCCCAGGCGCCGCAGGGCGAGGTCGTCGTCAAGCAAATCAAACTCGAAACCCCCAAAGTCGGCCGCAACGACCCCTGCCCCTGCGGCAGCGGAAAAAAATATAAAAAATGCTGCGGTAAAGACGCTTAGAAATAATTTCAAAAGGAGACGCACATGTTCAACGGTATTTTTCGAATTCCTCAACCGGTCAATGAGCCGATCCTGCAGTACGCGCCGGGCAGCCGGGAGCGTGCTGAACTGTCCGCCAAGCTCAAAGAGATGCTTGAAGGACACATAGAAATTCCGATGATCATCGGGGGCGAAGAAGTACGCAACGGGAACCTGGCGGAGATTCGCTGCCCGCACGACCACCAGCACGTCCTGGGCAAGTATCACCAGGCCGACGCGGCGTTCGCCATCAAGGCGGTCGATGCGGCCCAGAAGGCCAAGAAAGAATGGGGCCAGATGCCGTGGGAATCGAGAGCGGTCGTTCTGCTGAAGGCCGCTGAGTTGCTGGCCGGCAAGTATCGCCAGACGCTCAACGCCGCGACCATGCTCAATATGAGCAAAACGCCGCACCAGGCGGAAGTCGACTCGGCGTGCGAGCTGATCGACTTCTGGCGATTCAACCCGCATTTCATGGAGGAGGTTTACGGGGACCAGCCGATGTCCACACCGGGCGTGCTGAACTACATGGAGCATCGCCCTCTGGACGGCTTCGTGCTGGCGCTGACACCGTTCAATTTCACGTCGATTGCAGGGAACCTTCCCACGGCCCCGGCGCTGATGGGCAACACGGTCGTCTGGAAACCCGCCTCGGCGGCCGTCCTGCCGGCTTATTTCATCATCAAGATTCTCGAAGAAGCAGGCATGCCAGCCGGCGTGATCAACCTGGTGCCCGGACCGGGCCCGGTGGTCGCCCCGCCGGCCCTGGACGACGTCCGGCTCGGCGGCATTCACTTTACCGGCAGCACGTACGTGTTCTCGACGATCTGGCTGGCCATCGGCAAAGACATTCGCAAATATGTCTCATATCCGCGAATCGTCGGGGAAACCGGCGGCAAGGACTTCATCTTCGCACACGTCAGCGCCGACACCGAGGCTCTCGTAACGGCGCTGGTGCGCGGGGCGTTCGAGTATCAGGGACAGAAATGCTCGGCCGCTTCCCGGGCCTACATCCCTGACTCGACTTGGCCGCAGGTTAAAGAGCGTCTGCTCGCCACAGTCAGCGAGATGAAGATGGGCGATATCTGTGATTTCAGAAACTTCATGGGCGCGGTCATCGACAGGAACGCGTTCAAAACTATCAGCGAGTATATCGAATACGCCAAGAGTTCGCCCGACATGGAAATTATCGCCGGCGGCGGATACGACGATTCGGTCGGCTACTTCATTGAACCGACTGTCGTCGTTAGCAGGGAACCGAAATCCAAACTGATGGTCGAGGAAATCTTCGGGCCTGTCCTGACGATCTACGTTTATCCCGAAGGCGAATATGAGCAGGCGCTGGAGGTGTGCGACCAGACCTCGCCGTACGCGCTGACCGGGGCGATATTTGCCTTGGATCGCGCTGCGATTGTCAAGGCGATGAACGCGCTGCGCCACGCCGCGGGCAATTTCTATGTCAACGACAAGCCCACTGGGGCGGTTGTGGCCCAGCAGCCGTTCGGCGGCACTCGCGCTTC
>DATKWR010000975.1:0-3643 GCA_035529475.1 Sedimentisphaerales bacterium
TCCAAACAAAGCAGCGCCTACGCGCTCTGCCTCCTTCCAAGAACGATTGCCAAATTATACCGCACAGGGGTCGATACGCAATTCAAATCTCCTGCCAAAACCGCCTGCCGCCGGCAGCCGTGTCTCACAGAGGTACAATCCAGACATTGCGGAAACAGACCTCGTTGCCGTGCTCTTGCAGGAGAATCGGTTGCGGGTCAGGTCCTTCGGCCTGGCCGGCACCGGTCTTGTTCGGGATGGCCACGTCGTTATGAACCAGTTCTCCGTTGTGCCAGACCGTGATCCGTGCATCCTTGACCTTCTTTTGGCCCTCGTAGCGGGCGGCATGAAAGATAATGTCGTAGCTCTGCCACCGGCCCGGCAGGCGGCAGACGTTTTTGTCCGGCGCTCGGGTCTTGTACAGCGACGCACAATCATTCTCCTTGGGCTCCAGCCCGAAAGAGTCGAGAATCTGAAGCTCATAGCGGCGCTGAATATAAATCCCGCTGTTGCCCCGGCCCTGGCCTTTGACATTCGCCGGCATCTGCGGCGTCTTGAACTCGGCGTGCATCTTGAAATCGCTGAAGTTCCGCTTTGTCACAATACTGCCGCTCTTGGGCACAATCTTCATAGCCCCGTCGGCAATCTGCCAGCCAATTTCCTTGTCGCTGCCGGTCGTCCAGTGCGAAAAGTCCTTGCCGTCAAACAGCACGATGGCATTGCTCGGGCGAACGGCCTCAACGGTCATCCTGGGCGGGTGCGCATAGTCGTTCCAGAGCTGCTCGGTCTTCTCGACGTCCACTTTGCCCTCATGCACGTATTGGCGATACCGGAACAGATGATCTTCACCTGGTTTCATCTCGAATTCCCCTGCCTGTACGGGGGCCCAGTTGAAGAACACTTGTCCTGAAGGCCATATACGCATCGGCTCGGGATGCTGAAAGTTCTGTGGGTTGCTGAAGAATGTCACACCCTTCCACTGCCCGTCGGAGACTCCCGCCGTATCGCACCATCGCGCGCGTGTCGCGTGGCCGTCCTTGCGCGTCTTGCCTTCGCTGGTCAGATACGCGGCGTTGTCCCCATCCCATTCGGCCGCCCCTCGGAAGCCGAAGCCGCCGTAGCGATACTCAAGCAGCTTCAGGGCGTGTTCTGCCACGCATCGCTGGGCCGATACGAAGTCCCAAAGCCAGTAGCCTTTGTCAGGCCCGCCGACGTTATAGACCCGAACGTCCCAAATCTCATTGAGCACAAGCTTCTCTCCGTCATCGGTCTTGAGCGCAACGTGCTCGTGCTCGACCTGGAAGCCGCCGTAAACCGGACCGTTCGCGGTTGAAATGAACTTCTTGAAGCGAACCGTCCCCTGTCCTTCGCCGAGATTCCAGAAATCAACCGGCTTGCCTTCAAATTCAGTATGCGTCCAGGGCATCCAGATTCCCAGGTGATGGTAATGGTCTTTCGGGTGAATGTTCGTCATCACCGACCCGGTCGGCGACCATAGCGGATGAATGAACCCGCTGCGGTCATACAGCAGACTCTGCCCGGCCGGCGCCGGAACGACGGCATGATTGTAGCTCAGAACCTTCGTGCCGCTTCTTTCGATCTGCAAGACCTTTTCAGTCAACTCCGCGGTCACCCCCGGCACCTTGTGTCCGGCGCCCTCGAGCAGCTCATACGTGCGTTTGGCCCCGGCTTGCGTCGTGCCTGAGAGCACCCACCACAATTTCGGCGGACTGCCCGGTTCGAGCTGGGCGGGAACTTCGACGCGCTGCGAACCTTTGACCTCCACCAGGCGGATCGCATCGGCCGGCAAACCCAACGGCATACCACTCAAATCGAGCGCTACAGGTGTATCGACGCGAGTGTACTCGCCCGCCTCGACGGTGACGCGCGCCAGAGTCTGGCCGCAGCTCACTGACGAATGTAATGAAAAAGACCAGAGCAAAAGAAAAGCGACGAAACTACGTATCAAAATTGCGACGGGCTTTTGCATTGTTGCGCTCCTTTCAATTCAGCGTGTTCGCCTGCCAGTTTCTGTAGAGCCGAAAACCCCAATTTTAATATTGATAGACGCATTCATCAAGGATCATCTGGCAAATTTTCGCAGAGCGACGCAGGCCGTGTCTCGCCTCTGCTTGCGTCTTTGCGGTTTTGCTGTTATGTTATTGCTCGCTCCAGGTACTCTATCGGGAAAATTGCGCTGCTTTGGAGGCCGAAACGTGTTGCATGAAACCTGTCTGATTGTTGTCCTGTCCGCGTTCGGCATCGCCCAAGGGGGAGATAGCTCTGCAAGCCCGTATGCGAAGTGGGAGAATGGGCCGTCGCACGACGCGGGTTTCTTTGCGATAGCCGTCTGGCTCCAAAATCCCGGCAAGGCGCTGCAATACAAACAGGCCGGCTTCAACACCTACGTCGGGCTCTGGAGAGGGCCCACGGAAGAACAGCTTGCACAGCTCAAGGCCGCCGATATGAAAGTCATCTGCCATCAAAACGAAGTAGCGCTCAGGCAAAAAAACGACTCGACGATCATCGGCTGGATGCACGGCGACGAGCCCGACAACGCTCAATCCCTGGGAGCAGGCAAGGGCTATGGTCCGCCGATCCTACCTGCGAAGATAATCGACGACTACCGCAAGATTCACGAGGCCGACCCCGCCCGGCCGGTGCTGCTGAACCTCGGTCAGGGCGCGGCCTGGGACGGCTGGCACGGCCGCGGCGTTCGCAAGAACCATCCCGAAGATTACCCCGAATACGTCAAGGGCTGCGACATCGCCTCGTTCGACATCTACCCAGCCTGTCACGACAAGCCGGAGGTAGCGGGGAACCTCTGGTATGTGGCCGGAGGCGTCGAGCGGCTGGTAAAATGGACGCAAAGCGAACAAGTCGTCTGGAACTGCATAGAGTGTACGCGAATCCACAACCCTAACACCAAGGCGACGCCGCACCAGGTGCGCTGCGAAGTCTGGATGTCCATCATTCACGGCTCGAAGGGGCTTATCTACTTCGTACACGAATGGCAGCCGAAGTTCAACGAGTCGGCGCTGCTTAGCGATCCTGAAATGCTCGCGGCGGTCACCGCGATCAACCGGCAGATTGCCGAGCTTGCGCCGGTCCTGGACAGCCCGACAATAACCGGGGCAGCCAGTGTATTATCGGACAACAATGCGGTTCCGATCGCCACAATGGCCAAGAAGCACGCAGGCGCAACGTATCTTTTCGCTGTCGGGATGCGAGGCGAGGAAACAACCGCCACATTCACCGTCCGGGGTCTTGCGGGCCAGAAAGCCGTGGAAGTGCTCGGCGAGAATCGCACGCTCGCCTCGAAGAACGGCGTCTTCGGGGATCATTTTACCGCCTGGGACGCGCATCTCTACCGACTCCAGTAAAGCGCCGCCGGGGCGCCTGAGGCGCCCGCAGAAGGGACGCAACCGGAATAGTCGCAGCCCTGAACGAGCAAATAAAGGCTTGCAGAGGGAGCGGATCGGATTTATATTTGCACCTCTCGCTTATCTTTATGAAAGGTTCGATACATGAAGTACGACGTAGCTGATTTGTCGTTTGCGCCGGGCGGCAAGAAACGAATTCTCTGGGCGGACAACGATATGCCTGTTCTGGCGGCGATCCGCACGAGGTTTGCAAAGGAAAAACCCCTGAAGGGCAAGAACGT
>DATKWR010000976.1:0-2471 GCA_035529475.1 Sedimentisphaerales bacterium
TTATTTTGCCAGAGGGGAGATGCCGGATATATGGAGAATCCCGGGCGGCAATGGACACATTAAAGGGCATAAGGCAGTGTTCCCTGTGGACCTGGCATCACGAGCTATTGCAGGGTGGACCCGGCCAGGCGACCTCATCCTCGACCCCTTCTGCGGTTCTGGCACAACCTGCGTAGCCGCCAAGAAGCTCGGCAGGAACTACATCGGCATAGATATAAGCCCTGAGTATTGCGCCATTGCCCGAAAGCGGCTTGAGGCGGTAGATACCGGCGTCCCAGTTAAAGAGGCCGACGCCGGCCAGATGCCTATGTTCCCGAATGAGATACCATAGTGTGGATAATCCCAAAGACATCACAGTTTTGTCACTTTGTGCAGGCTACGGAGGTAAAGAATGATAGACCAAGAAATGTGCATATCGAAGCGTAGGCGAGCTTGTCGCTGCCCAAAAACTCATTAGATCAAGAAGTTGATGCCGGGTAAATAGAGTAAGGAAGCGAAGATGAACGGATTCACAAAGCTATTCAATAGTATTGTAACATCGTCAATTTGGGAAGAAGACAACGAAACACGGGTTTTGTGGATAACTTTGCTGGCTATGGCCGACCAGGATGGGGAGGTTATGGCCGCACTTCCACGCCTCGCAAAGCTCGCAAATTTGACTGTCAACAAATGTCAACAATCCCTGCAAAAACTGCAAGCGCCCGACCCCGACAGTCGCACGCCGGATAACGAAGGCCGTAGAATTCGAGTGATTCAGGGCGGGTGGTTAATTCTGAACCACAAGCTATATCGGGAGAAAAGCCGCAGTTCTGAGCGAAAAACGTACCTTCGGGACAAAAAACGCGAAGAACGGGCACAAAAAAAACTAGCGTCAACACCTGTCAACAATTGTCAACACAGTCAACCGATAGCAGAAGCAGAAGCAGAAGCAGATATAAAAGAGCAATTTATGTGTTTTTGGGAAAAGTACCCGAACAAGAAGGGCAAGGCTGACTCGTTGAAGTGGTGGAAGCGTATCAAGCCTGATGCTGAGTTGTTGCAGTTGATGTTGGCCGCGGTGGCAGCGCAGCAACGGGAACGCCAAGCGTATGCGGCTCTGGGACTCTGGCACGCCGACTGGCCGCATGGAGATGTATGGCTCAAGCACGAGCGATGGCAGGATGAGATTGTGATGCCTACGGCAGCGCCGTCAGCAATCCCCCCTGCCCGCAATGACGTTAGAGTCTCGGAGGTGCGGTAATGGACTACGACCGCCTATGGGACTTCAAGGCCGAGGGCGCTTTGCTGGGCAGTATGCTCCACGACGCCGAGTGCGTGGACCAGGTGATAGAGGTCATTGCCGAGTCGGAGGCGTTCTTTAAGCCGGAGCATCGGCTGATTTTCGACGCTATTGTGCTAATGTTCATTGAGCGTGCCAAAATTGACGCTGTAACCTTGCATTCTTTTCTGTCCGGCAAGGGTTGGTTACAGGAAATCGGCAAGGCCGTCTCTCTCGATGAGGATCCCAACACCGCAGCCACAAAGTACATCGGGCTGATACTTCAATCGGTCCCCTCAGCGGCGAACGCGAGGTACTACGCTGGACTGGTAGCCGACAAGTGGGAGTACCGCAAACTCATCGTCGTGTCGGAAAAGATACAGAAGATTCTCGATGAGTACAAAGACACGTCCGAGATGGCCCAAGAAATGCAGGCTGTCGTGATGGATTTACAGCCCAAAGAGTATTCGACGGACTTCCGGCGATTAGACCCAAGACAGGAGATTGAGAGTATGCTAACAGCAGAGGCGACGATTGAGACGGGATTCCGGGACTTGGATAAATTCATCAGCTTTCAGCCCGGAGACTTGGTAATTGTCGCCGGCAGGCCGAGTATGGGGAAGAGCAGCCTTGCCGTGAATATGGTCGAGCAAATGGCCCAAGCCGGGCATATCGGGCTGATAGTTTCACTCGAAACCAAACGCGAGATGATTACCCAGAGAATAATCGCACGACGTGCGAGGGTGAACCGCAGATTCATTACCGGGGCGGACCGCGAGAGACTATCACAGGCAGCCGACGAACTCTCAGGATTGCCTGTGTTCGTCGCGGACCGCGTAGGCGGCTTACCGTCCGTCCTGAGCCTGATCCGGCGCCTGAAGCAGCGTCAGGGCCTAGATGTAGTATGTGTGGACTACTTACAGCTAATGACAGGTGCGAGGGCCGAGAACCGCAACCAGGAGATATCTGCGATTACGCGGAGTCTCAAGCAGGCCGCGGTCGAGAGCAACATCCTGATGATAGTTGTCAGCCAACTGAGTCGTAAGGTTGAGGATCGGGCAGACAAGCGGCCACACCTTGCGGACCTTAGAGATTCCGGCTCGATTGAACAGGACGCCGACTGGGTGCTTTTGCTGTACCGGGCGGACTACTACCGCGACAAAGACAAGCCCAAAGACGGGCTGGCCGAGGTCATCGTCGCCAAGGCGAGAGA
>DATKWR010000977.1:0-4092 GCA_035529475.1 Sedimentisphaerales bacterium
CGGTCATGCTCGCAGCCGGCGTGATGCAAGCTCTCCAGCATCCCTGAAATAGGTTTGAAGTATTTGAAGCCCTGGAGTTCGCTGGCTTTGATTTTATGCCTTTTGTGGCTCATGAAAGGCATTTAAGCAACGGTCTGTAGAGCGCGCAAGTTTAAAATAGGTAATATGTAAAAAAATTTCCTGCGTCATTCTCATCGAGAATTCACACCGCAATTCTTGTGCCGAACAGGATTGGGACTGTCCCTAGTATTCCTAGTATTCCCCCCAGAATTCGCCCGGGGCGTGCAGTACCACCATAAGGACGGGTACAACCTCGCCTATGTGGACGGGCACAGCGAGTATTTCAAAGACCTCCAGCACGAGGTACAGCAGTTCGGAGGGGGTCCAACCTATCACGTAGATCACACCCGCCAGGACTATGTCTGGAAGAAGTTCTTTGACAAAGTCACCAAGTATAAGCCGCGCCAGGAGTACTAACCTGGCTGTTTCATAGCTCTGGCACCGGGATTCTGCTTGACGGGACGGCGGCGAAGGTGTAATATGTACATTCGACGGTAGTCTCAGACATCGAGCAGGGCCGTACACGACGTATGGAGGACCCTTATCAGTGAGGCTGTGTCAAATCGCAAAGGGCGTCCCGGGTAGAGACTGATAAAATGCAGCGCAGAGTAGCGCTGTCGAGTATTATAAGCAAAACTACTTTGGAAGGAGGATTATCATGTGCAGAAAAGTGATTTGTTCGGTTTCCTTTGTTTTGATGTTGTCTCTGGTAGGTGATGTTCAAGCTGTTACTTGGGTAAACTGGACGGATGCCGGCCCCGACCACCTCTGGAGCACGGGAAAAAACTGGGATAGCGGCATAGTCCTCACCGCTGCCGAGTCCGCCAGAATCGACATGCTCCCGGGCCCAATTGTCACGAATGAAGGCACCGTGGCTGATAGGGTATATGTTGGAAATGTTGGTACCGGCGAGCTGACCGTGGACGGTGGAACTCTTACGATAAGCGGGTGGGTTTTTGTGGGCGCCAACGCGGGTAGTAACGGGACATTCAATATGAATAGTGGCGCCGTAAATGTCGCCGATGCCATCTACGTGGGGAACGACGGTTCGGGCACGCTCAATATGACCGGCGGCACTATCACACTCGGGGCCGATCTCACGATTGGAAGAACTGCTACAGCCACAGGCCACGTGAATCTGGATGGTGGAACTATTACCGTCAGACATCTTCTAATGAGAAGAGCAGCCGGTTCTGTCGGCACGATGGACGTCGGAGGGGGTACGCTGATCATGGCCGGCAATGCCCTCTCGACCGTCCAGGGATTCATTGACAACGGCTGGATTACTGCCTATGACGGTCGCGGCATGCTGCTGTTGGATTACGACGTTACCAACGAAGGCAAAACCACGTTGAAGGCTGTACACATGCTGAATCCGAATCCAGCCGACGGTGGTTTCGTATCACCCGGCGAGGTGGAGCTGAGTTGGACTTTGCCTGACCCATGTGTGCCCGGCCAGCCGGTGTCCGTTGACGTCTACTTCACCGACGACTATGAAGCGCTGGCAATGTTCACCGACCCGGCAGCTATTCGGATTGTGAGCAAGCAGAACGTGACTTCCGTTGTCGTGCAAACGCAACCCAAAACGCGGTACTACTGGGCGGTAGATACCTATGTCGGCGGTCCCAATGATCCGATTTGGGGGCCTATTTTCAGTTTCTTCGCAGATAATGAGCCTCCCAGAGTGGACGCCGGTGCCGATATAGTGACCTGGCTGGTCGATGGCATCATGGTGAAGAAGCTGGACGCGACCGTCACCGATGAGGATGCTTACGCCGTGCAGTGGACCGTGGTCAGCGAACCCAACGCGGGCAATGCCGTCATCGAGACGCCGACTTCCGAAGATACATCGGTGACTTTCCTGGCCACTGGCCGGTACGTTCTGCAGTTGGATGCCTCTGACGGCGAATACGTGAACTCGGACACGATCACGATCAATGTGTATCACGACGGTTGCGAAGCCGCCCGTTCACTGCCGGGCTATCGGCCTCTGGTGGGAGACCTCAATGGGGACTGTCGCGTAGATGATCTTGACCTGGCGCTGTTGCAGGAGAATTGGCTGAAGGATAATTCCCTGACCGAACCATAGATCAAGCCCGATGGACGGCGATTGGCATCAACTTAGAGCTTACCAGGGCGTCTGGTACGAGTACCAAACGCCATGGCTGACCCCTTGCCTTCCGACACGCGGGCGATCCGGCCTCATAGCGTTGTAGTACTACGATACCGTAGGTTACACAGGTTCTCTGGCAAGAATACAGGTAATACTACACATAGGAGAAACCCCGGAGATGCAAAGACTGCTACTAATACTGTTGCTCATTGCTTCCTACGTCCAGTGTGCGTATGCAGGAAACGAACCAGGACCCGGATACAGGATGGAGAATGAACCGTCCGGCGAGCCGTATGACTGGACTGTGACCGGGGCGCCGGAAAAACCGTGGAAACACGCTTATCACAAGATCATCGTCACGAAGTTGGCGCTGTGTGACAGGAAGCCGGACGGCAGCGTCGGCCACATCCGGTTCACTTTCGCACAGACGCTGGAGGTGATACGAAAACTCCATAATATCATCCCAGACCTGCCCAAGGTCATTTACATCGTAGGCTGGCAATTTAACGGTCATGATTCCAAGTATCCTTCGTGGGCCCAGGTGAACGAACACTTGAAACGCCCTGAAGACGAAGATGCGGTGACGAGCTTGCGCTGGCTCATGCGGGAAGCGAGAATCCGATACAACACCTACGTGAGTTTGCATATCAACATGCTCGATGCGTACGAGGACAGTCCGTTGTGGGACACCTATGTCAAGTATGATATCATCGCCAAGCATAAAGATGGGAGTATTCGCTGGAGTCAGGAATGGGGGGGGATGAGGGCGGCCTGCATCAGCTACTATCGGGAATGGGAGTTGGGATTTGCCCAGAAGCGTATCGATGATTTGGTCGCGATGTTGCCTGAACTCAAAGACGCAGCAACGATCCACATTGACGCTTTTCAAGTTTACGATGGCAACAACCGTAGCGTGAGTGAGGTTTTGGATCATACACTCGATGATGAGGTCAGAACCATGCGCAAGATCTATCGCTACTGGCGTGATCGTTACGGTATCGACGTGACTGCGGAGACATTCGTGCAGAAGAGGGTGTATGTCAAGACAATCAAAGGGGAGCGTCAGACCGTCCGCGAAAGCTTCGCCGGATTACAGCCTTGGTGCTGGTTGTTTACGATCGGAAAAGGAGAGAAGACCCAGTATTTGAACGAGTTCTATCCGCCGCAAATCTACAGCAAGACTCTCCTGCCTTTGGCGCCATGTTTCAATCGCGTTAAAGAGGGGTGTGGAGATGTTCCGGAGTCCTGGACCTGGGTAAAAAGGATGTTCTTCACCTGGACGATTCCGCATTACCTCCGTCATACTGCCATGGAAAGAGGGGAGCCGGTTGACAAGGAAGTGTCCTGGGACGAAATGAGGCGCCGGGAGATATGTTTGCCCATTGGATGGAGAAATGATAATTCAGTGGGAATCTATCTGCCTAATCGCCCAACGCAGATGATAAACGGCGTACGGCACAAGACCTGGAAGCTACCCGATTCCTGGAAAGGTGTAAAGAAAGCGAGCGTTGTCGCCTTTAACCCCGAAGGATGGGAACCACGAGCGGATGTTGCCGTGGATGACTGCGTTATAACAATCCCTATGGAGCAGGATGATGGATTCATCTTGAAGCCGAAGAACTGATGGGACAGGTGGGACAGCCTGTGCCTGTCAAGCACCAATGGGACCACTCTGGGCACGTGCCTATCCCCCTGAACAACATACACTTACGCCCCCAGGCTCCGGGCTGGCGTTTTGGCCCCACCAGAGGCTATAATGCCTTGCGAGTTGGCTCCTACTGTGCCTGTCAAGCGGCCATAGGACCGCCTTGTAGCGGCAGAATTCGGTGTGAGGGCTCGCTGAAAGGGATGGCACGTGGGACAGGGGTGGGGGGCCGTAAGTGGTCTCGACCGTGTTTAGCCGGCTGACAAGAGAGAAT
>DATKWR010000978.1:0-2722 GCA_035529475.1 Sedimentisphaerales bacterium
TGTTGTGTTCAAGCCGGATAGCACACGCCTTGGTGTCCTGCGAGAGCGAATCATCATCCTTCACAAGTGGGTCATCCTTCCGTGCTGGTGGTGGTTCTTCCTGCATACGTAGTTGCGAGTCCGGGGATTCAAAATAGTCGGAACATTCCTGCAGAACCTCGACCAGCCTCTTGTGTTGGTTGGTCAAGTAAGCTGAGACGTCCTCAGTGCCGCCGATCTTATAGCAAAAGACATCGTGCCTTTTGACCGTGTCTCGCAACTTGCTACATAGCTTGGGTTGGCCGTCCGCCTCCAGGCGTGCAACAACCGGGTCCAGCTTGCTCAGTATCGGCCACAATTGCGACTGGGCGCCGTAAGTGACTTGCGGGAAGGTTTTCTTGGCCGAATTGAACCACGCCTGAAGGTCTTCGGTCACTGATGCGATTCTTTTCTCAATGCTCATGTTCACCATTCCTTTCAATTCGGGCCGGCCCGGGCGAGTCAGTGGAAGGTAGGTGAACCCGGAACACCAGCTCGCCTAAGCCGCGTGGCAGGAGCGACCTGCACCCGATCAGTCTATGATCTTAACCATGATCTCCCGTTTGTCAAGTGAAAGCCCTGGCCATGCCTCAATGATCTTGCAAAGATCCGCGTCCTGCATTACAATGGCCAAGTGTTTGGCAGAGTGAGTTTCTGCGTTTTGCGTAAGTTGTGTGCCTGGAATGGGTTGAACCGTTTTGGTCAGTTGATAAGGTAAAGGATGAATGGCGCGCTTTGGCCGGTTTGAGAGTGGTCGTGAACTTCATCGGACGGGCCTTACCGTGGTCTATGGCGGGCAGGAGGTGGGCGGCCCGGCAGAAAAGTACGCCCTCAAAGTCTTTCAGCCATTTTCTTTTGTCCTGGAAGAGGGTAAAGTAGAAACCGAATCGCGAGGTTTTCTCGACAGCGCGCGCATTCAGCAGAGAGTCGGCTCCGCTGGGGCCCAGCACTGGGCGCCTGTTTATGACTGCGGCTCAACCCCCGAGGGAACATTCTACGTGACCGACAGATACGATCGGTCCCTCCGACAATTGATGGACGGCAGAATCAGAGTTTCCGGTCCCGTTCTTCATACCATTGTCGAGTCCATCGCGAAGGGACTCCTGGAGTTGAAACAAGAATGCCGGCGACCCCATGGGAACCTCAAAGCTACCAACGTTCTCATCGCCGGCACGGGAGACATTTCGCAGACGAAAATCGTACTGTCCGACCCCTCATCCGAAGAGCACATTGACAGCGAAGCATACTGGAATCGGGACCTGCGAGCCATAGCCGAATTCATCTACGAGCTTATCACCCACCGACCCACTCCCACCGTCGATGGATGGCAAGCCCCTGACTCGGTGGAATGGAACAAACTGGGAAGACAGGCTGACGGTTGGAGGAATCTGTGCAATCGCTTATTGAGCGCCTCCGTCAAATCAGGAACGGTCACAATCGAGATGGCCGTTGAGGAGATAGAGAAGCTCAGAGAGGTGAAGTCGCTTCTTTCGACTCGCCGGCTCATCGCGGCAGGGGTGATGCTCATTGTTGGTATCACGGTTCTGGTCGTGCTGATTTGGCGGCCCCCGCCTCCACCCGAGAAAGCGGAATGGGAGAACCTGTGCAATCAATACGATGCCTGGGTTGACGATCTGCGTCAACGCTCGTCTGAACAGCAGACACGAGAGCGTTGGAGCCGGGACCCAAAGCTTGGCGAGGTATTGCAAAAGATCGAAACAGCCTCTTATCCTAACAAGGTGATGCGGGACGAAGCAAAGCTGTACATTCGCGAGATAATAGATCACCCGGAATACGCCGAGCAGCGGAAGACACGGGACGCCCTGGCAGCCATCGAGCAGATCAGCCGCTTCTTCGATCCCAACTCGGCGGATGCCTGGCCTTCTCTGGCCGAGATGACCGAGGCGGCAGATAAGTTCAGAGAACTGGGCTGGCAGGAATCTTCAGCCTATCTCAGCGATTTGGTCGAAAGAGCCAAACCTGAGCCAAACAAACCAATCGTCGAAAATGTCGATAGGATCTTTGAAATCAGCCAGAAAGAGATATTGAAAAATATTGACGTGTCTCTGCAAAACCTGGCTCAATACGAAAAAACGATTAGGAGCTCGGGCGACCCCATCCTCGTCAAACTTGATTACGCCTATGTCACCAACCAGGTCGCTGATGCAGAAGACGTCAATAAACTCAACGAGAGGCTCGGCAAATCCGTGGATATGAGCCGGATGATCGCAGAGTTTATCGAACGGGACTGGCAGACAAATATCGACCGGGAGACTTTCTCCAATGACCACCGGAACGACTCGGCAGAAACCCCAACGGAGCTGACTTTCACAGAGAGGCTTGATGTAATCAAGGGGTATTCCTACCTGCGTCCCGATCCGCGGGAAGCGCTGTTTAGTCTGGTTGGCAACATCGATAGCTACATTCAAGAAGCACTCATTTCCAACCCCAAAGAAGCGAACGCATGCGCTGAAAGCCTGGACGGGTTACGGCCGGGGGTTGAGCAGATCCATGAAATCAAACCGATCGCCAAGAACGAGCAGCAGATCCATCAGACAATCAACCAGTACAAACCTCAGCTCGACGAGCTTCTGGACAGAGCTGACAGAGCACGAGAACTACCCAGAGACTATGTTCAACGCATACAAAAAGAGGGCATCGGAGGTGCGAAAGCCGACCAGCTCAATGAGATGTGGATGAGGCT
>DATKWR010000979.1:0-3426 GCA_035529475.1 Sedimentisphaerales bacterium
AACGGCGCTGTCTGACGCAGTTCTTAGCTGGGGTTCGGGTGTCAGCGCGACGTCACACGATGTGTACTTCGGCACGAGCCGTGCCGATGTGGCTGCCGGCACGGGCGGCACGTTCAAGGGAAACCAGTCGGATAGAACCTATAAGCCCGAAGGTCTTCAGAACGGCACCAGTTACTACTGGCGCATCGATGAGGTCGAGGCCGATGGTGCAACCAAACACCCGGGCGAGATCTGGAGTTTCAGAACGCGCAACGATCCTGCTCTGATCGGTTGGTGGAAGTTCGACGAAGGTGAGGGCATGATCGCTTATGATTCCTCCGGCTATGGCAATCACGGCACTCTCGGTGGTAATGCGACGTGGGTCGCCGGTGTCTTTGGCGGCGCGCTATATTTGGACGGAAGCGATGATTACGTCGGAATTGACAGCATCGCTCCCATGATGACAAACAACAATTTTTCATGCAGTATATGGATCAAGACCGATACGGAGGTGGATGACCACGTGGTGTTTGGAGCCAATACCGGTGGCAGTCACGAGTTCCTGTTTGGCGTCAATAATGGGAATGTGTGGGTGGAAGACAGTACCGGAACAGAGTTCCCACCTCGTGTCGCCGACAACCAGTGGCACATGATAACCTACGTCCGGGATGGCGCAGAGGCGTGGATATACGTCGATGGAGTTCTGCGCGGCACGGATGAGGCGGATGAAAATCCGGCCGGACACCTCCGGTGGTCCATAGGCCAGGAATGGGATAGTAGCCCGAGCGACGAATACCAGGGCCTGGTGGACGACGCCCGCTTCTGGATTAGGCCGCTGACGGCCGA
Source organism: Sedimentisphaerales bacterium (assembly GCA_035529475.1). Taxonomy (GTDB): domain Bacteria; phylum Planctomycetota; class Phycisphaerae; order Sedimentisphaerales; family Anaerobacaceae. The sequence goes on from DATKWR010000979.1 coordinate 826, forward strand.
AGAGGTCGCCGAGGTCTTCAGAGGCGACGTCGCTCTTGCCCACAGCCCGAAGCCGATAAACGGCTCGACACCGGACGTGGAGCACGTGCCGCCGATTAGCTGGTCAGCCGGAGAAGACGCCACGCGACACGATGTCTATTTTGGCACCGACGAATTATCTGTCGAAGGCGCCGATGCATCCGATACCACGGGCATCTATCGAGGCCGTCAGACCGCTGCCAGCTATACGCCGCCCGAGGCTCTGGCCTGGGGCACGGGGCCTTATTACTGGCGCATCGATGAAGTTGCTGCCGATGGAACGATCAGCAAAGGGATGGTCTGGAGCTTCTCGGTAGGCGACTTCCTTACCGTGGACGATTTCGAGTCCTACAATGACATTAACGAAGGTGAAGCCGGAAGCAACAGGATTTATCTGACGTGGATCGACGGTTACGGAACCGCAACTAACGGAGCCCAGGTTGGCAATCTGAATCCTCCTTTTGCAGAGACCAGGGCGCCTTACGTTCACACTGGTGCTCAGGCAATGCCGGTGCTGTACGACAACAATAGGAAATACTCTGAGGCAACTATGGCGCTGACGGGCACCGCCCGTAACTGGACGCGGCAAAGTGCTGCGAACCTGTCGTTATGGTTCCGCGGCGATACGGGCAACGCCGCCGAGCGGATGTACGTGTCGATCAACGGCAAGGCGCCGGTGTATCATACGAACGCGAATGCGGCTCAGCTCACCTCATACACCGAGTGGGTGATCCCGCTATCGACGTTCACGGCCCAGGGCACGAGCCTAGCCAGCGTAACCAGTGTTACGATTGGCTTCGGCACGCCGGGCAACACGACCGTGGCCGGCGGTACGGGCACGGTGTATATCGACGACGTCCGGCTGTATCAGGCCAGGACAGCTCCCTGAAGCAAGGCCGTACTAACCGGAAGCGACATCTGAGTTTGCATCAGTCTGGGGCCTGCACCGGTCAATTCGGTGCGGGCCCCGGTTGTTTTCCGGTGCACCTCAGCGAGGGAACAACCCGCCTTCGATCGGTCCGGCAATTCCACGCGGGCGTCGCGGGCCTGACGGATTTGCTGGAAAGTCGCTGCTCTTACAGGTAGAGTATGGAATACCGTTTTATGTTCATTTTCATAGGAGGCTCAAGAATGAGAAACAGTACCTTCAATATTGTTGCGCTTCTGCTCAGCCTGATTGGGCTGGTGGCGGCAAGCCGTCTGTCGGCGTTGGATGTTCGGGCCAAAGACCGCTCTGATACGGATCAATCCGTAAAGGCTGCAGATTCAACGAGTGCGGAACGGACACGGGGCAACGCGCTCTCACCTGCGGTGCAAATGCAGTTCATGCGGCCGGGTCAACTGGAGGCCGCCGCCCGAAAGTTCCCAGTGGTTTATGTTCCCTTCGGGGGCATTGAGTGGCACGGGCGGCATCTGCCGCTGGGCACGGACGCGCTGAAAGCTCATGGGATTGTTGTCAAGTGTGCGGAGAGGTTCGGCGGCGTGGTTTATCCCCCCGTGTATTTCCACGCCGGGTTCAATCGCGAGCATCTTGTGCCGGTGATCACGGATCTGTTCCAGCGGCTGAAAGCCTCGGGTTTTCGGGTCATCATCGGTGTCTCCGGCCATAACGTCCAGGACCAGATTGACATGATCAACAAGGCCCTCGAACCGGTCGTGGCCGACGGCACCGTCGCGGGAATCGGGCTCTGGGAAATAACGCTGAGCCGCGGCCCGGAATCGGGGACCGATCACGCGGCCAAGTGGGAAACGTCGGACATGCAATTCTTTTATCCCGGTCTTGTGGATCTCTCCGAGCTGGGGACGGGCCCGCTGGCTCCCAAGATGAAGCCTCCCGACGGTATTGGCGGACTGGACCCTCGCGAGCACGCCTCGGCTCAAGTGGGTGAAAAGAACGTCGATCTGGCGGCCGAAGCCATTGGCAAAAAGGCCGGGGAGTTGCTGGAATCGCTCCCCAAAGAGCACAGAGCTTTCAGGCTCCAATCGGTCAGTCCCGGGCACTGGTGGATGATCTGAACGAGTCCGGCGACCCGCAAACCTGTTCAGTATTTTTGTGTGTGGATATTGCTATTCCCGACGCGCAGGTGTATCCTGTGAGCGTTATGGGACGATTCCTGAACGCTTTAGTGTAGAGGGCAAACGAAGCAGTCTTTTGAATGAGGAGCAGCACACTATGAATCAACTGACCACAACGCCGCAAAGTGCCCAGGATAAAAGACTTACGCAAAACGCGGAAACTCACTCTGCCAAACGTTTGGCCATTCTGGAGCGGGATGCGGACCTAGCAGCGGTGGTTCGAGCCTGGCCGGGGCTGCCGGCGGACGTGAAAAGGCAGATCAAAGAGCTTATCGAAACGAGCGGCCAGTAGAGGCCGGACGGCTGCTTCCTTGTGGCCCAGCCATCCTCCCGTCCTGGTCGCCCTCTTGACCGGCAGGCAGGTTGATGTTACAATCACCCATTATGGTAACACTGGCCTTGGCAATTCACCGGCATATCGAAGCACTTGTGCGTTTGCAGGCAGAGATTGACGGTCTCTATGCTGCGGTCGAAACTAAAAGCGCCGATGCGAGAAACAAGCTTCTG
>DATKWR010000980.1:0-10593 GCA_035529475.1 Sedimentisphaerales bacterium
AACCGCAAACTTGCTGCCATCAACCGGATCAGGATCATAGGCCGTCCTGGGAGGAACGCTGAAGCTCCAGATGTCACCCTTCCACGGGCTGTCCGGGTTGGCGTCGTTGACTTCGTCAACGCGCCAGTAATAGGTCGTGCCGGCAACCAGACCGTCCGGATAGGGTAATCCCGCAAATCCGACAAAAAGAGATGTTGTCGGCAGATTGCCGCGGAACGTATCGCCTGTACCGGCGTTCACGTCGTCGAAAGTATCGCCCAGATAGACATCGTGCGAGACGGCAAAATCTCCAGCTCGCCAGGAGAGATTGGCCCAGGTGTTTTCATATAGAGAACCGTCCTCGGGGAAGGGACTTCGCGCAACAGGGAAGCCCGGCCCGGCCTCACTCATAACAACCTGAATCTCGGCCTGGGTCAGGGCCCGGTCGTAAACCCGAACTTCGTCCAACAGCCCGCCGAACGACCTCGTGCCGAGGCTATGCGGGTTCTGTCCGATGGTTACATCCATAGCCTCAATCGTGTTGATGGGTTCATCCGCCAAATCCGCATTGTCGGCATCAAGAACGCCGTCTACAAAAAGCTGGACCTCCGCCACATCGGGCGAGCCGTCATCTTCCAGAACGACGGCCACATGGTGCCATTGGTCGTCATTGACCTTGGTTGTGCCGTAGTGGTAACCGGCGTCGACTTCGCAGCGTAACTGACCGCCACCGCCGACCTGGTTGACCCGCATGATCCACTTGGTGCCATTGCCCATCAGTCCCCACCCAATGATGACACCGTCGGCTGTTGTTGTCTTGATCCAGGCGGTACACGTACGAGGATTGGTCCCCAGGACGCCGGTGTATCCGGGGATGACCACGTAATTGCCCGCCGAGGTGATCAGTGCGCCACCTGTGTTTCCGGTGCTCCACTGGGGACCGCCCACGAACTCGCCATGACGACCATAATCGCTCGAGTCAAGAGGCGTGGTTCCGGAGCCGTCATCAAACGTCCACCAGCCAACAAGGGTCGGATCGGCGCCGTTGCTCACGCCGGGTGTTATTACGACCAACGCCAGAAGAATAGCAGCCAAGCAAGTTAGTCTCTTGCACATAATAGTCCTCCTTCAATCGAGGTTGAGTTAAGATGACCTATAAGGGGATTACACTTTCCGCATTAAGCGGTCTACACACCAAAAGAACCCTCACACTTCCAGACTGGCACCCTTCCTTCATGGATACGCTGTTCACCGAAAACATAAGGTCCCCTCACCTTCGGTCATCGCAGCGTATTTGACGCTTCTGAGGGGGGATCGGCGCGCTCCGAACAAACCGCCCCAGACAGCCCACAGGTTACCAACCTTGCCTATACTTTATGTACCAGATTTGCCCCCTTTTTGTCAAGGGCAATATTTGTCTGAAACGGGATGTCCGAGGAGCATTCAACCCCAGATCGAGAGCGCCCGGATAGCAGCACACAGGCACGCCCATCAAGACTCTGTCCGGAGGGTCCTATAAACGCATATCTTGCGGCAAACAAACCACCCGTGGTGAAAAAAGCGGAAGGCCGCACGCTCCACGAACATCCTGCGCAGCCAGCAGATTGCGGAGCCGACTTATGAAGCTTTGGCGTATGGGCCAAAAGCAGAGGTTGCAGTTTTTTTTCACGTCAGGTCTCATAAAAGCGGTGAGAAATTAGAAGTGTCCGAGGCCGGAGAGACTCCTGAGGGAAAAGTAAAACATTTTTCCTAAATACTCTAATCTATCCAACTTAACATTGCCGATGAGAAATATCATTGGTGGAACGAATATTTAAGGAGATTGAACAATGCAGACGGCGATCGAACAACGCAAAAACAACCGGAGCAGCGTTTCCTGGCCTGTCAGTGTTTGGATACCGCAAGCCAACCGCTTTGTCAACGGGCGAAGCTGTAATATCAGCAAGACCGGTGTATTCATCACCCTGCCGGCAACCGCACCGGTTGGTACGGGCCACCTTGTGGAGCTCAATTTCCCGCGCACCGAGTCTCTCGCAAAAGAAAAGGGGCAATTTGCTCGCATCAGGACCGGCAAAGTGGTCAGAGTCGAGCGAAGAAATCTCCTCGAGAGCGCCGAAATCGGTGTCGGTATTGTTTTCGAATAGACGACAGCACGGCGGCTGCCGGACATAATCTCAAGGGATAGTGAAGAGTCTTTGGCTTTCGGACGAGTGGGGCAATGAAAAAGAAGAGCAAAGGCTGATGGCCGACAACGGTTGTCAGCCTTTACTTTTTTGCGAGCCTGCCATGAGACACATCCAAACGGCAACCAAGGCCTTCCGCTGACTGATTGCCTGACCGTGGCCGAAAACACGTGCAATCTACCGGCTATTGCGTTAGAATCCTTTCATCGAATCTGCATGCAACAAAGGAATACCAACAGAAATGGAGAGCTCCGATCTGCGATTTCCGCTCGCCGGGCAGGCCGGCACGCGCCCTTTGGAAATTCGCGATTGTGGGCTGGCCGGCTATCGTCAGATTCTGCAGGTCCAGCAGCAGTTGTCTGACCAAAGGCGGGAGGGTAGGATTCCTGATACCGTCCTGCTGGTTGAACACCCTCCTGTCATCACGCTGGGTGCGCGCCAAGGCCGCAATAAGCTTCTGGTTAGTCGAGAATACCTGCAGCAGAAGGAAATCGACGTCGTAAATACCCGCAGAGGCGGCGGTGCCACAGCCCACAACCCGGGCCAATTGGTTTTCTACCCAATCCTGCACTTGCAGCAGCTAAGGCTCGGGATCAGCGAATATATCCGAGAGCTGGAAGCGATAGGTGCTGCGTTGCTCGGTCAGTTGGGTATAAGCAGCTCGTCGCGGAAGGGCTCGCCGGGTTTGTGGGTGGGCGAGAGGAAAATCGCCTCAATCGGCGTCCGCGTATCGAGAATGACGACCTGTCACGGCATGGCGCTAAACATTCAGAACGACCTTGGTATTTTCGATTTTATCATTCCGTGCGGCCTTGAAAACGTCAGGATGACGTCGGTGCTCAGAGAAACCGGCGTGCGACACCCGATGAACCAGGTTAAGGAAAAGTTGGCCCAACTGCTTACGGAGCACTTTTCGGCTGGCAGACAATGAATCACGAACCGACGCAACAGGTACAATCGCAAACGGCTAAGCCGGGCAGGCTGCCCCCGTGGCTGAGAAGACATCTATCCACAGGCGCCGGGTTCAGGCATACCGAGCGGGTGCTCAGCTCGCTGGGCCTGGAGACAATATGCAGCAATGCCAATTGTCCTAATCGCGGCGAATGTTGGACCAGGGGAACGGCGACGGTCCTGGTTCTTGGCAACGTCTGCACGCGAAACTGCAAATTCTGTTCGGTAGCCTGTGCCAAACCTGCCCCCCCCGACCCGACCGAGCCGTCCCGCCTGGCACAGATGGTCGAAGAAATGTCGCTGCGGTACCTGGTCATTACGAGCGTCAATCGTGACGATCTGCCTGACGGGGGGGCAGGTCATTTTCGCGACTGCATTGCGAAGGTCCGAGAACAGTCCCCGGACGTCAAGTTCGAGATACTGACGCCCGATTTCCGCAATTGCCAAGATCACGCCCTAAGTACCCTTGAGCCGGCTTTGCCATTTGTCTTCGCGCACAACATCGAAACGGTCCCATCGTTGTACCGAAAGGCCAGAGCCGGCGCTGACTATCGGCGGTCGCTGGATTTGCTCGGGTCGGCCAGGGAAAAATACGGTCGCGTGCGAACGAAATCTTCGATCATGCTCGGATTGGGAGAAACCGATGTGGAAGTCGAGCAGGTCTTGAGGGACTTACGCAACGTCGGCTGCGACAGCCTTACGATCGGCCAATACCTCAAGCCTTCAAAGACTTCGCTCGAAGTGGTGGAATACGTGACTCCGGCTAAGTTCGACTGGTGGAAACAAAGAGCCGTCGATTTTGGCTTCTCATGGGTCATCTCTGAACCGTTTGCGCGCAGCTCATATCTGGCGGAGAAGGACAGCACCACACGTCAGTGCCCGCCGTAGCACCCGAGTTTTGCCCCCTCGGCGAACATTTCATATACTTTGGACAGCGGATAGAAAGTAACGGAGATTCTCAGGGCGCGGTGCACTGTCGGTGGGTTTGAGTGATGTCCAAAGAAAACAGGGAGAAGTCAGCCAATTCACAACAGCAAGGCGCCTCGCTCATCCTGTCGATGGCGTTTATCCTTATACTCTCGGCCCTAGCGGTCTCGATGGCCGCGATCTCCGGCACAAACGCTCGACTTGCCTCCAGCCGGCGCGAGGTGGCCTCGGCGCTGGCGAGTGCTGCGTCCGGCCTGGAGGTAAATCGATATTGGCTCAGCCGCGTCGTGATGCCCAGCTCAACTCCCTCGTCCGCCTATTTCGAGACCATTGTCAACGCCCTTCAGAATGAGCTGGCCGAAAGCCGTATTTCCAACATCACGCTCAGTCAGACCGGCTTCATCTCCGCCGCCCAACCGCACGCTCCGACCTCGCAATTCTTCACCGGACAAATTCTTATGAACCCTGCACGTCCTTCCGTTTTGCAGGTTTATAGCACAGGCGGCGGTGGTCGCGTAACCCGGACTGTGGGGGTCTGCTTCGATGTCAAGCCATACAAGCACCCAATCTTCAATTTCGGCATAGCCACCCGAGGCCCGCTTAATTGCACTGGCAATCTCATCGTGAAAGGGGCCAATTCAGCCTGGGAAGCCAACGTCTATGTCGAAAGTCCGAATAACCTCACGCCGGCCATCGACAATCATGTCTTGCCCGCCGTCGATCCGATTGAATTTCCCGTCCCCGACACCGGACGTTTCCGCCAATACGCGACGGGCCAAACCATCGATTCATCCAGCGGCCTGAGCCAGGACATGGTTCTGACAAACGCCGCAATCGCAGCGGGAACGAACCCCCATTTCGGCGGCCGTGTGACAATTGAGGGCATCCTGCTCATCGAATCGCCCAACGTTGTCACTTTTGCCCGAGATGTGGCGCTCCACGGTCTGATCGTTGCCGGGGCCGGTCCGGACGATCCCGGGACGAATAGAATTGACTTCTGCGGCGGCTTCCGCAGCGGGCCTTATCCCGATCGGGCGGAATTCGACGCGATTCGCAGCGAGGTGGGTGCGTCGATACTTGCACCGGGATTTGCCGTGTCTTTCCAGGGCGATTTCTCCACGCTGGAGGGCGTCGTTGCCGTCAGCGGCGCGAGCTTCTGCGGCAACGTCAACGCCGTGATCAAAGGGACAATCATCAACTACTCTGAAAGTCCCCTGAACATCGAGGCAAATGCAGTAATGAGCTTCGACCGGCAGGCTTCTCCGAGAATCCCGGCCGGCTTTGATTCTCTCCGAGTGCTCACCTGCAATCCATCCTCCTACGAAGAGCTCGCCATTTAGTAACTATCTCAAAACTGTCACCTTGAGCAAAGCGAAGGGTCTGGGCGTCAGAATGAGAGATTCTTCGCTGCGCTCAGACGCCGTCCTGAGCTTGCCGAAGGAATGAAACTGTGTTTTGAGATAGTTTCTTAGGCATGGCACGAAGGACTCAACCGCCCTGCGCGGATTTATGTGCCTTTCCCCGATTTATCGCTTCAAGCCGGTACAAAGTACGCTTATAATAGAATTTTTGCAAAACTCTTATTACAATAGAGCCGTCGCACTCAATGTGAGGACTGTTGAAGAAGAAGTCTCGCCGGTTGCGTTTCCGCCGACTTCGTGAAGACGTGTTTTGATTTTCGGCTCTATGCCGAAGGAGCCTTGAGATTTGACCGCTATCGGCAACAATTGGCTGATGGATTTAATGGCCGAAGAATGCACGGGTATCGAGCCGTATCTGTATGACGATGACAGTCAAGCACAGGCGCGCGGCCATAGATTCAAACTGCCGGACGTTATCGGTATCCTGCCGATCCGAAACGCCGTTGCCTATCCGGGGACCATTACGCCGTTGGCGATAGGCCGCAAGAAAAGCAAGGCCCTGATTGCCGAGACGACACCTAATGAGTCTATCATAGGATTGCTGACGCAGCGCAACCCAGATATGGAAAGGCCGGAATTCGACAATCTGTACTCCGTCGGGACGGCCGCGTCGGTGCTCAAAATCACCAAATTGCCCCAGGGCTCCATCCACATCGTGGTGCACGGTATCGTCCGCTTCAGGGTAATAAAAATAGTAGCCTCAAGGCCCTATCTGAAAGCAAGAGTCGAACCGCTCTATGCCAAAGTCAGGATGACAAAGAAGCTTCAGGCCCTCATGGTCAGTGTCCGTCGGGCGGCCAATCGAGTGATCGCACTGAGCCCCAACGTGCCGGAGGAAGCGTCCGTCATGCTGGAGAATATCGACAACCCGTCCGCCCTGGCCGACTTTCTCGCCGCCAACCTGAGCCTCGAGATTGCACAGAAGCAGCAACTGCTCGAAGAGCTCGATGCCCGCAGGCGTCTCGAACAAATCTCCTTCGTTCTGGCCAACCAGTTGGAGGTCCTCGAGCTGAGTCATAAAATCCAGGGGCGGGTCAAAGAATCCATCGACAAGAACCAGCGGGAATATTTTCTCCAGGAGCAGCTAAAGGCCATCCAGACCGAACTCGGCCAGAAAGACCTCAGAAGCGACGAACTCAAGCAAATCGGCCAGAACATTGCGAAAGCCAGAATGCCCAAGAAGGTCGAGACCGAGGCCCTGCGAGAGCTCGACAGGCTGAGCAAAATTCCGCCGGCATCGCCCGAATACAGCGTTATCCGCACGTACCTGGACTGGGTCTGCGAGCTGCCCTGGTCGGTGCAGACCAAAGACCGGCTCGACATCAACAAGGCCCAAAGGGTTTTGAACGCCGACCACTACGACCTGCGCAAGGTCAAGAAACGCATCCTCGAATTCCTTGCGGTCCGCAAGCTGAACCCGACCGGCAAAAGCCCGATTCTGTGTTTTGTCGGGCCTCCCGGCGTGGGCAAAACGTCCCTCGGCAAGTCTATCGCCAGGGCGATGGGAAGAGAATTCGTGCGGATTTCGCTCGGCGGGATCAGAGACGAAGCCGACATCAGGGGACATCGAAGGACCTATATCGGCGCGTTGCCCGGACGGATCCTGCAGGAATTGCGAAAGTGCGGCAGCAAGAATCCCGTCTTCATGCTCGACGAGCTGGACAAAATCGGCAGCGACTTCAGGGGCGACCCGGCCAGCGCGCTGCTGGAGGTGCTCGATCCCGAGCAGAATTTCAGCTTCACCGACCACTATCTCGACCAGCCTTTCAACCTTTCGTCGGTCATGTTCATCGGCACGGCGAATTACACCGAGCCGGTCCCGCCGGCGCTGCGCGATCGAATGGAAGTTATCGAGCTGCCCGGCTACACCGAAACCGAGAAACTCAATATCGCAAAAAAATATCTCATACCCCGTCAGCTCAAAGAGCACGGCCTCAGTAGAAAGCGATGCACGCCAAAGGACGATGCGATACTTGCCGTCTTGAGAGGCTACACGCGGGAGGCGGGCGTACGAAACCTTGAGAGGAATATCGCCGCGATTTGCAGAGCGGTCGCTACAAAAGTCGCCAGGGGCCAGCGGAAGCAGGCAACCATCAGGCGGCAGGACCTTACGAGAATCCTGGGACCCGCTCAATTCGAATCGGAGCTGGCCTTGCGCACGGGGATACCGGGCGTCGCCACGGCCCTGGCTTACACGCCCGTCGGCGGCGAGCTGCTCTTTATTGAATCGGCATCCATGCCGGGAAAAGGCCAATTGCAGCTGACCGGGCAGATTGGCGAGGTGATGAAGGAAAGCGCCCAAGCCGCCTTCTCCATCGTCAAAGCAAACGCCAGGAAACTGAACATCGAGCCCGGCAGGTTCAGCAAATTCGACTATCACATTCATGTTCCGGCCGGAGCCATCCCCAAAGACGGCCCCAGCGCCGGCGTGGCCATGTTTGTCTCGCTGGTCAGCCTGCTTCTCGGCAGGCCCACGCGGCCGGACGTGGCAATGACCGGAGAAATAACCCTGCGAGGGCTGGTCTTGCCCGTCGGCGGCCTCAAAGAAAAAATCCTCGCCGCCAAGCAGGCCGGCATAAAAACCGTCATCCTGCCGGCCCGAAACAGAAAAGACTTGCCCGAGGTTCCAAGAGAAGCCAAAAGGGGTCTCAAGTTCCAGTTCGCCAGGAACATGAGCGAGGTATTGAAGAACGCGATTGCCACACAGTAGTTCTTCGCTCTATCGACAGTACAATCACAGCGCCCTTTGACCCGGCCAGGCTGCGATGAACCGGGGCAAGAACATTCTCGTCGATTGGAACGCGATCTGGTCAAAGGGGACTTCCGCCGGGGCCATCACGAGCAATTCCGCCACCTCCTCCTTGTCACAGTCCGTTGGGAGGGCGTCGATTTTCGAGTGAAAGTACAGATCGCAAGTCTGATAAACCACCCCTTCGTATTCATAGACGTTGGGCCACGAGCCGAGGTACTCAACCGCCTTGAGGTCCAGTTTCAACTCCTCCATGACCTCTCTTTTGATCGCCTCTTCCGCCTTCTCCTGCGGCTCGGCGAAGCCGCCCGGCAGATCCAGCTTGCCTTTGCCCGGCTCCCTGCCCCTCCTGATGAGGACTATTCTTCCGTCGAGTTCCAGGATGGCTGCAACTGCTGTGGCGACGTTGTGAAAATAGGTAAAGGAGCACGATCGGCAGCGAAGCTCCTTGAGGCCGGCAAAGGAAATATCTGCCTTGCCGCACGAGGGGCAGTACTTAAACACGTCCCTCCTTCTTTCAACAACTGCCGTATCGGGCGGTCTGCTTTGCTCACTCGCGCCGTCCAGCGTCATTTCAAGCTCAATCTCGTCCTGCAGGGGAATGCCGTCGGACCCGATCAACGGAACGGGTTTGAGCTTGCGAGCCGACTCGATAGCATTTCTGTTGACCTTGACGAGCGTAAAACCTCGTTTCTGATAAAAGCGCAGCGCATTCATATTGTCATTGGTGGTGACGAGCCACAGGCGCTTGCATTTGGACTTCAGAGCCGCCGCTCTGACAGCATCCATCAGACCCGTACCGATTCCCCCACAGGGCTCAAGGCTGTCCAGACTTACGACCTCACATTCGTCGCCGACTATTTTGTAAGTCAGCAGGCCGGCTCTCTCCTGCCCCCGAACGGCGACAAAACCGGGCAAATTCCCGCAATGATACACCTGATGATGAGCAACGATAAATTCCGCGCCCCACCGCTCGGTAATCAGACGCGCAATCCACTCTCGATCATTCGCATCGACCGGACGAACAAAGAAATCCGACAAGATCAATTCCCTTCAATCCGGAATTCGCCTGCTCGGCAGAAAAGCTGGGCGACAAGTTCCCCAGAGACTACGGAGCCGGCACAGCACAGACGCTGGTCGGGTCAATTCCCAAAACGCCGGCAGCAGGCGGGAAAATCCTGATGCCGTAAATCGGCTCAGCCGCTGTGATGACGGCTGCTGCAACCACCTGGTTCTGGACCCCTTGGAGACCCGTTTTTGTGAAGTCCGCCGGCGAAAATGGTATCATCTCGCCAACCGCAAGACCGTTCCGGTCAAGGGCCTGCATGAACCCGCTGTCGTTGCCTCCCTTTTCGACGAGAAAGATCGTGGTCACCGGCACGGCAAACAGCGTCTGCACGTAGGCCTGATTATCCGCACTGGCGCCGATACTCAAATCGAAGTTGTCTGCATGCTGGGGTAGGAATTCGGCAGACGCTGGGGCGCCGGCGAACGTCGTGGTCCCGAGAACCAGAGCATCGACACTGATTCCATCAATCGAAACAATCGTCCCGTTGTCGCCGGTCGCTACAAAGGTATTCACCGGGGCGAGCGTGATAAGCACTGCGACGGGGACGCGATGCAGCCGGATATCATCAACGTACAGCGTGCCGGCGGCGCCATTGCCGTCAATCCCGATGGCCAGGCTGCGAACATTCTGTAGATTCAGGCCCGATGTTGTCAGGTCAATACTCCAGTGTTGCCACGTTGCTTGCGACAAGTCGCTCGCTTGACCATTGTATGGAATCTTGGAGCCGTTGACTTTCACGTACAACTGCCCGGTGTTGCCCGCAGCGCCCTGGAACCACAGCCCCAACCTCTGAATCCCATACCCGGTCCAATCCTGCGGAGCGGCAAACGTGCGTGTGGCCTCTGAGTAAGTGGCGCCGCCGGTGTTGCCGTAGAACAGCGGCATCGACTGTCTGCCGCCGTGAACGGTCACCGTCTCCATAGAAGGTTGAGGAGGGTCATAACCCACCAGGGCCCCGTTGGTCGCGATCCCAAAACCGTCAATCCAGGCCTCAAATATCCTGTTGCTGCCCTCTTGTCCCGGATTAATGTCATTGTAGGCTTCGAAGTCGTCCACAACAAGGTACTCAGGGGTCGAGAAGCTCCAAACGTCACCTTGCCAGGTTGCTGGTGTCTCGGCTTCGTTGACCTCATCGACCCGCCAGTAGTAGGTCCTGCCTAAATCGAAGGTTGAGCTGTAGCCGGCGTCGGTCACGGTAGCAACGGGGGCGCTGCCGTCTATCACAGCCTGCTCGTCGATGCTCAGGTACACGTCATGCGTGGCGGCCTCTCTACCCGCTCGCCAGGCGAGGGTCACGCCCGGGTCCACATCGGC
>DATKWR010000981.1:0-2145 GCA_035529475.1 Sedimentisphaerales bacterium
GCTCTCGCCCTTGTAGATGACCGGATCGGCGCCATTGCGGCTCAGGGGCGGGTCCAGCTCGAAGAAGTTGTCGTGGGAAAGGTACTCGTCGAAGCCCATCTTGCTGGGGTTGGTCGGGGATGCGGCCTTGACCGCCCCGACATGCCATTTGCCGAAATGCCCCGTTCGATAGCCGGCCTCTTTCAGTATTTGCGCGATGGTGATCTCCTGGGGGCGCGTCGAGTAATTGGGGGCGAACACGCCGGAGCGATTCGGATGCCGGCCCGTGAGTATGGCAGTCCGCGTGGGCGAGCAGACGGGCGCAGCCGCGTAGAAGCGATCCAATTGGAGATTGCCGGCCGCCATCTCATCGAGTACAGGCGTCTTGACGTGCGGATGCCCGTGATAGCCGGTCTCGCCGTAGCCTTGGTCGTCGGCCAGGAGAAGGACGATATTGGGCTTCGGCCGCACCTGTGAAGCTGCTTGTGTCAGGGCCGACTGCCGCCACTGTCCCGCAGCCGCACATGTGCCCACGGCTGCCTTCAGGAATTGCCTGCGTGTCCATTTCACGATTGAAACCTCCTTCCGCCCAATTCGAGCGGCTTGTCAGGATTATTTGGCGGACGAAAGCACCCGTTCGGGCAGCGCGGCCTTCCACCCGGCCTTCAGCAATTCAGCCATGTCCTGCCGTGTTTTCGCGTATGCCGGGTCGTCCGCCAGGTTTATCGTTTCCCACGGATCTTTCCCCAGATCAAAGAGCGCCGCGGGAACCGGCCCGTTCTTGAACTCCAGATAACTGAACTTGCGGTTTCGCACGACCTGGTTGTTCTCATTCTCGACCATGAACACGGCTTTCTTCCAGGGCCGGTTCGGGTTTGCCAGCAGCGGCACAAAGCTAAGTCCTTCCAAATTGGCGGGCAGGTCGAGCCCCGCGAGTTCACCGACAGTGGGCATGAAGTCCACGAACTCTACGAACTCGCGGCAGACCTGGCCGTTGGCCGGCGCGCCCGGCACGCGCACCCACAACGGCGCGCGCCGTGTGGTCTCGAGCATCGAATACTTGGACCAGAATCCGTGATCGCCTAAGTGGAAGCCGTGGTCGCCGAGAATAAAGACGATGGTGTTGTCGGTCAGGCCCTGCCTGTCCAGTTCGTCGAGCACCATGCCGATGTTGCTGTCCACAAAACTCACGCACGCATAGTAGGCAGCAATGGCCTCCTTGACTTCCCGCGGGTTTGGCTGGCGATTCATGAAAATGTCAGGGTTGCCGACGGTCAGGCGCCTGGGATAGAGACTACTTTGCACATTGGGCGGCGCGGGCGGATCCGGGATTTTCGCCGGGTCGTACATGTCGATATACTTCTTCGGAGCCGTAAGCGGCGTGTGCGGGCGAGATTGATGCACCGAAAGGAAGAACTGCTTTTTTGTCTGCGCGAACTCCTTCAGCAGCGCGCAGGCGGTTTGTGCGTTGCGATAGTCGCCCTCTTCTTCCGGCGCCAGGCCCGAATCGCCGTAGCGGTCGGAATTCCGAGAACGCCACTGGCGGTATTCCTTGCTGTTCTTGTCCTTGGGAGCAGGATCTCTCTGAGCGCGCTTGACCGGCGGGAACGTGAGGATGGGATCCGGTCCGTCCCATCCCGGCGGCTTGCCGTAACTCTCAATCCGGTCGAAGGCAAGCAGTTGCTTCTCGGCGTATTCGACCGTGTGGAAGAACTTGCCGATGACGGCGGTGTAAAAGCCTCGCTTCTTGAGTAGCTCCGGCAGGGTGACCGTGCCGGGCGGCAGGCTCTTGTCCATCTCCTGGCCGTTGCTCCAGACCCGGCTGGTCAGCGGACGCAATCCGGTAAGGAACGAGCTGCGCGAGGGATTGCAGCAGACGGCCTGCACGTAGGCGGAGTCGAATCGGACAGCGCTGCCGGCGAAGCGGTCCAGGTTCGGCGTCTTGCAGATGGGATTGCCGTAGCAGCCGGGTGTGCCCGCATTCCAGTCCTCGACGATGATGAACAAGACATTCATTCTCGATGTGTCCGGCATCCGAGCGGCGGCGATCGTGCCGGCCGGGATGACGGCCAGACCTACACAGACGGCCAGCCAAAGGCCCGGCCGGGCGTGCTTCTTCACTAATGTTTTCATAGTTCCTCAATCCTGACGTTGGTCGAATTTTGT
>DATKWR010000982.1:0-7241 GCA_035529475.1 Sedimentisphaerales bacterium
CCCCACACTGAAGCTTGATCCAGCTTGCCAGTACAACCTTCCAATGCGCCAATTTCCGATCGCAGGCTAATTCGCGTTCTTTTTTGCCAAGACAACTCAAGCCTTCTTGCAAGAGAATATCCGCGTACGTCTCGCCAAAACCGCAGAGAGGATCAGGGCTACCCTTCGCCAACATTCCAGCCTCGATATTCTTCAACAAGGCTTTGCTGCCTTCCCGCGTGCCAACATACCATCCTCGACAAGTAACGCCTTGCATCGACCTTGGAATACATGGCCGCGATCACGAACGCGCCGATTAAAACGATTCGCGAAGGTGCTCTGCAGCCATTGGATGCCTGCGACGAGATTGGCATCTTTTGTCGCAAAGCAGCAGTGGTAGTGATTGCACATCAGGACATAGGCAAACAACCGCCAGCCGAATCGCGAGCAACAATCGAATAGCGTTCGCTCAAACGCCTCAGCAGATCCCGCCACCGTAAAGATTCCCTCTCGATAATTGCCGCGATTCAGTACATGATAGACCGCGCCGCCATATTCAATTCTCGTCTTTCCCGGCATACGGAAAGACTATACCAGCAAAACACAAATGCCAACACCTAAATCAAAAGCCTGACCCCTTTTCTGCGGGGCCAATAGTTATAGGTCGTTGACGCTGCTGCGATTTTGTCCGGCTTTTACCGCCATTTACTAATAATTCCTATATTGCCTATTTTGACTCATGTTTTCTTTTCAAGTACTCCGATACCTAATAGTACTTGGTAGAATAAATTGCCCAGATTAACACGCAAGGGTTTACAATAGGATATAGACGTAAATATAGCTAATATATGAGATGTTTCTTGGAGAACGACCTATGATCAAGCAAAACACTCTGGCCCGCTACCTGGAACCACTGCTGCGAGGAGACCGAAAGGGCTGCCGGACCGTCATAGAAGAAACCCTTCAAAGCGGAATCCCGGCCAACGCCGTCTATGTTCACCTGGTCTGGCCGGTCATGGTGGAAATCGAGAAACTGCTTCGCGAAGATAGAATTACCCTCGTTCAGGAACATCTGGCCACACGCGTCAATCGGACAATCGTGGACCAGCTCCAAAACAAACTGCCCCGCCGACCGGGAAAGAGCAAGAAGATCGTGGTCTGCTGTGCGCCGGATGAGTTGCAGGAGCTTGGTGCCCAGATACTGATCGATCTGTTCGAGAGCGACGGCTGGGATGTGAGATTTCCCGGCGGCGGGCTGACCAATGACGACATCCTCGCCTTCATAAATGAATACAGCCCTTCGATTCTGCTGATTTACGGCACTTCGCCGAGACAGGCTCCTGATGTGCGAAGGCTGATCGACACCATCAAATCCGTGAACGCCTGGCCGGACATGCGGATCATGGTATCGGGCGGGTTGTTTAACCGGGCCGAAGGGCTGTGGCAGGAAATGGAAGCGGATCTGTATGCCGCGGATCCGCTCGAAGCGCTGAACGTCGCCTCCGGCGAGACGCCCGTTGCGCACGGTGAACAAAGGACCATAAATCGCCGCAAGAAAAGGCCGCACCCAATGCGCGAGACGTCGCCGGTCTTGTTCTAAGGACTTCTCCCGCGAGGACCAGGGCGCATTTAAAAGCCGGCTCCAGCAGTAATGGATGCCGCCGCAGATGGTGCACCGCGTATGTCGGGAACAGCGGGTCGCCCCGACGGCCCACACGCATGTCAACTCTTGGCCCCGCAAGTAGGGTTCCGTCTGGGTTTGCGGTTGCAAAGTGGCGCTCTCAGCCGGTGTTTCTCAGGCAATGAAAGGAATCTGCCGTCAATGAGGTGTTTACTCCGGCGGGCAGGCATCCTGGGGGTCGAGACCGCATTCGAGCCAGTTCGAGGCCATCAGGGTGTAATCGGCGAAGTCGATCTTGCAGTCGCCGTTCACGTCGCCGGCGGGTTTCGATAGGCACTGTGCGACTTCGGGGCCGTCAAGCAGCACGGCGTAGATCTGCCAGTTCCCGTCGCGATTGTCCTGCCATACGACGATATTTCCGCTGATGGCCGGCTGGATCTGGTCGTGGCGATCCGCTGTAATTTGAAACTCGCGATGCGTCGTGAGGTTGTAGCCTAAGATGTCCCAGTTGCCGTTCCTGTCGTCTTGCCATACGACGATATTCCCGTCAATGTCGGGATTTACCTGCTCCGCATCCCTTGCGGCGATGGGGAACTCCAGAGCTCCGGCGGGATCGGAGATATCCGCTGCATAGATATCAAAGTCGCCGAAGAAATTGTCTTGCCAGACGACGCGGGTGCCGCTGATGGCCGGGTTCTGCTGGTCCTTCTCGATGAGCGAAACGCCGAAATCCGTCGGCTTGTTTCTTTGCCAGATGTCACCGGCGAGTATGTCCGGGTCGCCAAAGTAGCTGTCCTGCCAGACGACGGTTGTTCTATAGACGGCCGGGTTTTGCTGGTCGTGCTCGAAGGCGGCGATGGAAAATTCCAGCCGGTTGGCCGGGTCGGTGACGTCGGCCCCATAGACGTTGAAATCCCCCTCCGTTCCGTCTTGCCACACGACGATATTGCCGTGAATGGCCGGGTATTGTTCGTCGCTGTTCACAATATCGGAGACCACGAACACCTGGGCCTCGGCGCGGTCGCTGATATCCGCCATGCGCACGTCCCAATCGCCCGCCCCCCCCAAAACGACGTAATCCTGCCAGACGACGGTGTTCTCGTAAACGGCCGGATTCATCTGGTCGTTCGCATCGCCGATGACAAGGAAAAGCGCATCGCCCGGATTGTTCAAGTCTGCAACGTACACGTCGTAGTCCCCGAACTCGGCGACGAACTGCTGCCAGACGATGATATCGTTATGGACATCGGGCAGCTCCTGATCGTCAGTGCTGGGCGAGACGGCAAAGGCCGCCCACCTGTCAGCGTCGGCAGCCCAAATGGATTCAGAGGCCGGTATCAGCAGCGCCAACAGACCCGCCAGGAAAAGAAAGCGTAAGATCTCTCGTCTTTGCGCTCGAAATAGAAATGAAGGGGCGCCGGCACCTTGCCTTGCGCCCCATGATTTCTGCTTGCGTGCAAGAGATTCCATCGTCGTCACCTCCGGCGAAGGTCATCATACACAGCGCACGAATTGTCAGCCGTGCATGAAGTGACGTATGCCGGCCGTTGTCGCCAGGGCACACAGGCCGGTCAGCATCATGCCCTCTTTCAACCTTAGCGTATCGCCCGTGATGATTTCCTTGCTCGATGCGGGCGCCGGGTTCGGCTTGACGGGTTCTTCTTCAGGCGCAGCCTGGCCGTTGGAGGTCTTGACTTTCTCCAGCAGCCCGAACAGGACCGCTGCGGCATCCGCGTTGACCAAATCCTTTCTGGCGTTCATCAACGGCTCGACCGCCCGGTCCGTTTGGCCGATGCCGAGCAACTGATAGCCCAGCAACAATTGCAGGTCGGCATCGAAGCTGTATTTCTCAGCCTGCTCAGCGAGAAGGTCGATCTGATCCAGCAGTCTCTGCTCGTCGGGATAGAGGCCGCGCGGGTAGAAGACGCCTTCCTTATCGGGGCGAACCTTGGCCAGGGCGTCACGAAGGATCGCCGCAGCGTTAGAATACTGTCCGCCCGCGATCAGCGCCTGGCTCAGCGCGAACGGAAGAATCATATCGTCCGGCGCCAGCTCCATCGCTCTTGTGAATTTCTGGATGGCCGTATTGTACTCGGCGACTTCAAACGCCTTGACGGCTTCCTCGAAGTACATGTCGGCCAGGGTTGTCTCGGGCGGCTCTGCCTGCTGCTCGGCGAGGTTCTCGAAAAGCCCCGGGTCCGCCACCTGGCTCTGATACGTGGCGACCTGTTCGCCGTTGTTGTAGTAGTTGTAGGTATAGTAATTGTGTGTGTCGGCCTCTACTTCGCGGGCGATAGGGTAATAGCCATACCAGTAGTAAGGATGCCAGCCGTACCAATAGTAGCGGGCGTAGCTGTAATCGAATGGCCAGTAGCCGCCCAGACTCACGAAGATGTATTTTCGGTGGTAGTACGGATACACATAGCCGAACGTGAGCCGCGGGCCGCAACTGTAGCCGATCAGTACGCGATACCTGGGCCAGACGAGCCGGTTGCACAGCAGGCCGCGATGGTCTCTGTACGCGTAGTCGTAGTGATACGTGTGCCTGACCAAATCGGGCCGGTCATAGTACGTCACGTATGAAGGACTCGCGGTCGTGTAGCGATGGATGCGGGTCCCGTCCGTTCTCAGAGTGCGATCGAGCGTCATCTGCGTTTCCGGGACAACCTTCTTCACTCTTGAGTGGTCGAGCCCAGGGATATCCCGCGAGCGGTCGGCAATGCCTGGCTCTGCCAGCCTGTGTTCCCGGACGCCCTCGATTTGTCTTGCGGTCCCCACGTCGCTGCGTCCTTCGGGCTTGCCCCGGTCCCCGGGAGACGGTCTTCTGTCGCTTGCCGAACTGTCGGCGCGCGAGCCCCTCGGCACTGAGCTCACGGCCGAACTGCCAGGCCGCTCTTGCAGCGAACGCTGACTCGCGGCGTCTTGTTTGGCCTCGGCGGAAACGGACGGCGTTCTCTTGCTGACAAAGCTTCCGATGCGCGAACGCGATTCGCTGTTGTCGCTTCGCGGCTCGCTTTTGGAGATGCGAGATCCGACGGACGAGCTGCGCGTCTCTGCGCTTGAAGTTCCGGCATGGCCCCCGGGGGCCACGCCGGACTTCGCTGCAGTGGGAGCAGACGGCCTTGTCGCGCCTATGGAGGTACCGATGTGCCTACCCGAATCCGTCTTCGTGCTTGCCGCGCTGGAACTAACGCTTTCTTTTTGCACGGGGCGTGCTTGCCGGCCGGAATCGGACAGCGAGGGCGTTCGCGCGGTGATGGAGCTGCCAATACGCGATGTAATGCTGCGACTTATGCGTCCGCTCGAACCGGCGGTTGAGCTTCTGCTGGAACTCGAAACCGGAGGCGTTCCCGCCGTGACGGAACTGCTTGTATGATTGGTCGTGCCGCGAGTGATACCACTGCTCAAGCCGGCGCCCGGTGCGCTGCCGGAGTTGAACGCTGACGGTGTTCTGGCCGTGATGGAGCTGCCGATGCGTGAGGTCAAACCGGAACTTACCCTGCCGCTTGAGTTGCCGTTCGACTCCGGGCTTACCCGCGAGGGAACGTTCGCGCTTCTGCTGGAACTGGAAACCGAAGGTGTTCTGGCCGTGATGGAGCTGCCAATCCGCGATGTCGTACTGCGGCTTAGACCACTGCTCAAGCTGGTACCTGACGACCTGTTCGAAATAGACGCCGACGGGCTTCTCGTACTGATTGAGCTGCCGAAAATGGACGGGGACGTGCTTCGCGTGCCAATCGACGGTCCGGTGCTCGGGGACGTGGAGGACAACGACCGGCTGCTCGACGAGGCCGGGGCGCGCGACGTCACGGTCCGGCTGGAGAGGTTGCTGCCGACACTCCGCGAGGATCCGAACGTAATCGAGCGCGACGATATGGACGTCCTCGGGCTTATCGTTGAACTACTCCGGCTCGACGAACTCAAAGGGCTCGAGCTGGTCGGCGGTCGTATTGAGCGCGAACTGATATTGCTGCTGCGGTTCCGGCTGCTCAGAATCGAAGAACTCGGCGCCCGGCTGACGCTTGGGGGCGCACTGACCCTGGGGGCCGGCGCGGGACTGGGCGTTGACCGGCTGGAAGAGCGGTTATTACCGGAGCTGGAGCTTTTCTGCTCGTTTTTCGCTGCCAAAACGGGTTCACAAAGAAGAATCAAGGCGGAAATGGTCGCCAGAATACCCATCTTAACAGCCTTTTGATATTCTAATGCAAACATGATTCTGTCTCCTTTCTGTCAATGGTCCCGAAAGGGTTCTTCTCTTAACTACCTATAAAAGGCCCCTATGTGCACTCCGGTAACGGAATTTCTCAGGCAAAGCCCGATTTTGTGCACTTTCTACGTGTTTGGCCAAGTGCAGTTGCCCGGACCCGTCAAAAAGCCCTATTACCACAAGAATCCCGGCGGAACAAGATAAACCCAGCGCGGTCTTCAGCCGCAACGAAAATGCGTTTTTCGCTTTGCGGCTACCAGCAGGATCAAAAGACCCCGAGGTTCGGCCTCGGAAGCAGACCCTGTGCATCCACATACCTGCTGGCAGCCCGCCATTCGGGGCTGTCCTGAATATCCGTCCTTCGGGATTACGCTGTTTAAGAGTGGTCCGATGTCCGCTTGACAAGCGCGTCTTCTGCTGTTTCGATTCTTGGGGGAACTAAACGAGTACGCCCATTTTTCGATGAGTCGTGCTTGCAGATAGGTTTTGATAGAGGACAGCCGGTGCCTTGAATTACGGCAGAGCTTTGGGATACGGATATCGGCTAAAATTAAGTATGTCCCCGGAATTCTGCAATAAACGGTCTTAATTTCTTCGCTTTCTTTCTTGCTCAACAGGCAGACACATCTACAATTGAACATAGCGGATAGGATAGCTCTGAAGCGGCAACGTCGTAGTTTGTGCTTTCTTGCTTTACGCCGAGAAGCTTGGGATGTTATACGGAAACCATATAAGACCCCAAATAAAAAGGAGAACTGGCCTAAGTCATTTCTAAGGAATTACTTATGGGCTTCGGGTAAAGGGGTGTTATACGGACACTCAGAGAGGTCCGGCGTCTTATACGGAAACCATATATACATTGTTAGCACATATGGAGTCACATTATGAAAGTACTTCCGATTATTGTTGTTCTAATACTTGCAGGATGCATAAAACAAACCAATTTACCAGAGGGTACTATTATGTCTAAACAGCCAGAGGATATAGCTGCGATCAAGCAGCTAGCAGAGGACTGGCGTGCTGGGTGGCTCAGCGGCGATCCTGAAACGCTTCTTGCCCTTTTGTCGGATGAGCCGGTGTTGATCATGTCACACGAACCAGCAATAATTGGAAAGGAAGCGATTCGGACACTTTACCAATACGTCTTTGAGAACTACACCTTTACGAGCGACGAGAACTACACCCGTACGAGCGACGTTGAACAAATGGAAGTTGAGGTCGATGGCGACTTAGGGTACATCTGGAGCGGGTACACGAACACGGAAACGCCCAAGGCTGGCGGTGAGACGATTAAGGACCACGGCCAAGCGGTGTCCATCGTGAGACGCCAACATGACGGCTCCTGGAAATTCGCTCGCTTGATCATCAATAGGAGCCAGCCATCAACGGACAGCCAATAAGATGGATCGGTGAATCAACGGGGCTCCTTTTAGT
>DATKWR010000983.1:0-12660 GCA_035529475.1 Sedimentisphaerales bacterium
CGGCTGTACACGCAGATCAGAAGAATGACGCTCAAGTACTATTCAGCCGACAAGAGAATACAGTACTGGCGGCAGAACAAAGAAAAGCTGCTGAGCCTGGCCGAACAGGGATACAAGACCAGAGTTGAGAGTCTCGGATTAGACTTGGCAAAAGTCGGGTCAACTGAGGACGGCCGACAAAAGTCGCAGAAAGTGGAGCTCGGCCAGATAGACCAGGACGGTTTGCTGCTGTCGAAGGTAGGGAGCATCTCAAATGTGCCAAGTGTTTCGCAGGAGCATTTCCTCGGCCGAAAGCGATTCGGCCTGCGAATGGTGGCCATGAATGGGTACGTCGGCGTAGAGAAGAACTACAAAGGCAGCAAGTCGTCCTTCGTGAATGAGATAGAGGCTCATTATAACCTCGGCATGGCCGGCTGCAACATACCCGTGATAATGGACGCTGATTTCGACAACTTGACGCTGACCTTTTCCTACATCTCGGGCCCGGTCCTCCGCGAAGAGCTGGCTAAAAGGGGCGCTGTTGTTCGAGACCGTGACATAGAAGAAAATCCGGAGCTGACACGTTCCGGCAGAAGAAAAAGGGTGCTTAATCGCATCCGGGAATGCAGGCGTGTTTTGAGTGACGTTGTTGACTCGCAATTCATCGAGCTTATCTTTGCCGAGCTCAACAAGATACACGAGGCTCGATTTATATGGAATGATATAAAATACGGCAACATAATAATCGAGGAACATTCCGGCAAGCCGTACTTAATCGACTTTGACTGGGCTCTTCGCTTTGAAGAATTGGGAAAAAACGCTTTCAGAATTCTATCCAGCCGGGATATCGAAACATTCAACAACTGTTTCGGAATGTCAAGATAAAGTTCACTTATTTTCTTAAAGGATTTTGGAAATGTCAACAAATTACGGATCTTGTCACGGTCAGTTTGGCACTCTGATACGATCATCGAAGTCTATCTTGTGCTCAACTCGGGTATTCAAGTTTTTTTGGCTCCTTAAGAACGATGGCTTACGCACAGCGATCGCAACTTTAGAATTAAGAACCAGACGGTTTCTTGCAACAAGAGGGACATCTCATAGTCAACCTGAGACGGGTAAACTGCTGTACAAGGAAGCACTGGAGCTTCGGCCCGGTGAGTGGGTACGTGTTAAGCCTGAGAAGGAGATTCGGGCATCTCTTGATCGTTGCAATCAGAACAAGGGATTGGCGTGGATGCCTATAATGAGTCAGTACTGTGGCAAAAAGCTTAAAGTTTACAAAAGAGTGGACAAGATTGTTTTAGAAAGTACCGGCGAAATCAGGAAGCTAAAGAATACGGTTCTTCTTGAGGGTGGCATATGTGATGGGATCTATGGTTGCGACAGATCTTGCTTCCACTTCTGGCGGGAAGTTTGGCTCGAGCGTGCAGAAAATGGTAATAATACTGGGTGAAGAGATATAAGATGAGTTCGACTATGACAGCTTTGGAAATGCTTTTGAAACCAAAGCATGCCTCAAGAAATGATTTGGTACCTATGTATGAGCAGGTTTTTGCGCGCACTATTTTTGGCAAAGAACTGCCCACACTGGCATTTTGCCGTGGGCGAGTTGCACTCTGGGCGATCTTGAAAGCGGTCGGTGTTGATGGTGCAAGTGAGGTGATATTACCAGCCTATACGTGCGAGACCGTACCGATGGCGGTTAAGTTTGCAGGAGCAAAATGTGTTTATGTAGACACTGCACCCAACACTTATAACGTGCCTCTAAGCTATGTCAATCAGTCTCTAACACCAAATTCAAGGGTGATAATATGCCAGCATACTTACGGAATAATGCAGCCTGTTCAGGAGTGGAATAATTTAGCTGAAGAGAAAGGAATTCCGCTTATAGAAGACAGATGTCAATTAGTCGAAGATATATCTAAGAGCTATACTGAATCCCTTTTAGGTAAGGCAGCTTATTTTAGCACGCATTTCAGTAAGCCCTACTCAACTGCTCAAGGTGGAATGACTGTTTTTTCAGATAATCAATTGTATACCGAGGCAAAACAGGAGCGCTCGAATTTTGAATCTAATGGTGATTATAATCGAACTCGTAACCTTGCTTTTCAAGTATTGCTTTATTCTATAATGGTACGGCCTGCGACAAGGGCTATTGTTGGAAGTGTTTATCGCTGGGCTCAACGTGCCGGTATGATACGCGGGACCATATCCGCAGATGAATATGGCAAGGAAATGCCTATCGATTATTTGTCACGAGTCACTAATCTCCAGGCAACTCTTGGAATAGAACAGCTTAGCTATTGGAATCAGTATTATCGCCATCGTCAAAATCTTACAAGATTTTATATAGAACAACTGATATCGCTTGGCGTGGATGTTAGTTCCCTAAAGAGCGGAAACGATGATCCTGCTCTTTTAATGGTACCTGTTCTTGTAGATAATAAAAAAGAGCTACTCAGACGAGCCGCTACAAAAGCATTACCTATAGGTACCTGGTTTGACCGTTGTCCTGCACATATTCGTAAGGAGAACTTGGATTTGTATGATTACCGGCAAGGTCAGTGCCCACGTACTGAGAATATGATATCCAAAGAGGTCCATCTTCTTACTGCTTCTTGGGTGAATGATAAGAGAGCCAGAAGCGCTGTTGAATTTATCAAGAGATACGCTGAATTTACTAACTCTACAATATGAACAATCATAAGCATGCTCATACAAAAGAGTATTAGAGTGCGTGGAGGATTAAGTAATGCGTGTCGATATTTGTAACGCCAACCGTCCTGAATTAGATGATTTTGTTAGACGGATGCCTGGGGCCAAACTCTGTCACCTGTTCGCATGGGCCCAGAATGTCGTACGGCCCCTGGGGCATACGTCGTTCTATCTGGTTGCGCAGCAGGACGGCGCCGTCTGCGGCGTTCTTCCCCTGACGTTGACTCGCAGCCGGCTGTTCGGCAATCGGATGATCTCCGAGGCATTCAGCAATTACGGTGGGCCGCTTGCGGAAGATGGGGTCACGTCAGAGGCATTGTATCACCATGCAATCGAACTGAGCATCAAACATCGGTGCACGTCGCTGGAGCTGCGAAACATTGAACCTCTGCCCTACGACCTGCACCGCCGCACCGACAAGGTCACCATGTGTCTGCCGCTCACATCCGATCCGGAGGATCTCTGGAACAGATTGCGCCCCCAGATACGAAACCGTATCCGCAAAGCCGAGAAAGCGGGTCTCACGGTTCTTTCCGGCGGACGGGAAATGCTGGGCGACTTTTATCGGATTTGGACCCGCCGCATGCATCAGTTGGGGACGCCCTGCTATCCCCGCAAGCTCTTCGTCGCCATCCTCAAGGCGTTTCCACAAGATAGTCGAATCTTCCTCGTGAATCTCAACGGCACCGTCGTGGGGGGATTGTTTGTGCACAGCTTCAACGGCCTGGCGGAAAGCCGTTGGGGAGCAGTCCTGACAGAGTACAACGAGATGAGCCCGAACTACCTGTTGAACTGGGCCGCGATGCAGCACTTCGGGGCGGCCGGCGCCCAACGGTTCGATTTCGGCAGAAGTACGGTAGGCAGCGGACAACACGTCTTCAAGCAGCGATGGGGAGCCGAGGAAATCCCGTTGGCTTATCAATACTGGACGCGCCCCGGCCAGGAATTATCCATTGCGAAGCCGGATAATCCAAAATATGCCGCACGGGTGGAGACGTGGAAGAAGCTGCCTCTGTGGATCACGCGGCTGGCGGGTCCCTACATCAGTTGCAGTTTGCCGTAGTTAGCAGCAGTAATAGGAGTTTTGCAAAAGTTCAGTAATAACACAAGTTTCTCATGGAGGAGAACTTATGGCAGGATCGGAGAATCCGTCCAATGGCGGCTTGCATTCGTGCCTGACAATTGACGTTGAGGACTGGTACCACATCCTGGATACTCCTGCGGCGCCCAGCCTCACAAGCTGGTCATCTCTCGAATCGCGAATCGAGAGAAATGTTGAAGCATTGCTTGAAGTACTCGATACGTATTCGGTGAAAGTCACGTTTTTTTGGCTGGGTTGGCTTGCGAAGCGGCATCAGGCTCTGGTGCATAGATGCCACAATGCCGGTCACGAGATAGCCAGCCACGGCTACGGTCACGTCCTGGCCTATGAAGTGGGCCCACAAGCGTTTCGGCAAGATATTGTTCGGGCCAAGGCTCTTCTGGAAGATATGATCGCAGAACAGATCAGAGGTTTTCGCGCGCCCGGTTTTAGCATCACGAACAAGGCGCCTTGGGCTTTTGATGTGATCCGGGAGGTGGGTCATCAATACGACTCCAGCGTATTCCCCGCCTCAAGAGGGCACGGTGGTATCCCGGATTCGCGGCTCGGACTCTATTTTGTCGAGACGCGAAACGGACACTTGCTCGAGATTCCCATGTCCGTTGTGGAGGTCTTCGGCCGTCGCACCAGTTTTTTCGGCGGTGGATACTTGAGGCTGGCCAGCAAACGAATGATCAAGTGGGGAATAGACAGGTTGCAGGTGGCAAAGCAGCCCTTGATTGTCTATGTCCATCCGCGCGAGATCGACCCGGACCAACCACGCCTGCCGCTGAGTTTGATGCGACAGTTCAAGTGTTACGTGAATTTGGACAGTACGCTGCCCAAATTGAAATGGTTGTGCAGGAACTATCGCTTCCACACTATGCTGGAGATGGTCGAGAGCTACATAAGGTCGTTCTACCTTGAGAGCAAAATGATTCCTGTGATGCGCCTGTCGCATCATCAGGCCGGCAGTGACTTGCCGTCGGCCTCAGAACAACAGACAAATCCCGTATTCCGCGAAGCGTTCCGCAGCAGACTCCTGCTCGTCGAGAGGGCGATGGCAGACTTTCTTCGGGCGCAGGCGGCTCCGCTGCCGCAGGATCACCCCTCATTGGAGCTCCGGCCAAGAACACCGATACCCGATGACTATGCCCGCCTCTAATCTCCGGGACCTTGACGCTTCAAGTTTGCCATCTCCTGCAGCAAGCCCACGGTCCGGTGACGATTACGGAGGGGCATGGCTCAGCCTCGTGTCAAATGCCTGTACTTGATCCGGTGCGGCTCATCCGCAGCTTTCCCGAGCCTCCTTTTCCTGTCCGCTTCGTAATCCGAGTAATTGCCTTCGAACCACCGGACCGTGCTGTCGCCCTCAAAAGCAAGGATGTGTGTCGCGATACGATCGAGAAACCATCGATCGTGACTGATCACAACGGCGCAGCCTCCAAAGTGCTCCAACGCCTCTTCAAGAGCGCGCATGGTATTGACGTCCAGATCATTGGTGGGCTCGTCCAGCAGTAGTACATTGGCGCCCTCTTTGAGCAGGCAGGCAAGATGGACGCGATTGCGTTCGCCGCCGGAAAGAGCAACGACCTTCTTCTGCTGGTCGGTCCCCGCGAAATTGAAGCGCGAAACGTAGGCCCGGGAGTTCACATCGATTCTCCCAAGCCTAATCATATCCTTGCCCCCGGAGATCACTTCCCAGACGGTCTTGTCGGGGTCAAGGGTATCGCGGTCCTGATCCACGTAGGCAAAACGCACTGTCTCACCGATGATAATCGCCCCGGCATCCGGCTTCTCCTGACCGGTAATCATCTTGAACAGTGTTGTCTTGCCTGCGCCGTTCGGACCGATGATGCCGACAATACCCCCGGCAGGCAGGTCAAATGACATGTTCTCGAACAGCAGACGGTCGCCGTATGCCTTGGACAGATTCTCCGCCTTGATCACCATGTTTCCAAGGCGGGGGCCCGGCGGAATATAGATTTCCAGGTCCTTGTCCTGTCTTTCACTGTCTCGGCTTAGGAGTGTTTCGTAAGCATTGATGCGAGCCTTCCCCTTTGCCTGGCGGCCCCTGGGTGACATGCGGATCCACTCCAATTCCCGTTGCAGGGTCTTCTGACGCTCGGTTTGGCTCTTCTCCTGCCGTTGAAGGCGTATCTGCTTTTGTTCGAGCCACGACGAGTAGTTCCCTTTCCAGGGAATTCCAATCCCTCGATCCAATTCCAGAATCCAGCCCGCGACATGATCCAGGAAGTACCGGTCATGCGTTACGGCAATCACCGTTCCACGATATTGCTGAAGATGACGTTCAAGCCACGCAAGTGTTTCAGCGTCCAGATGGTTGGTCGGCTCATCCAGCAGCAGGATATCCGGTTCCTGCAGCAGAAGCCGGCACAGCCCCACGCGCCTCTTCTCGCCGCCGGAAAGGACACGAATCGGCGTATCACCCGCGGGACAGCGCAGGGCATCCATTGCTAATTCCAAACGCGACTCAATGTCCCATGCGTTCAGATGGTCGATCTTCTCCTGCAGCAGCGCTTGCCGCTCCAGGAGCTGATTCATCTGGTCGTCGGACATGGATTCGGCAAACTTGTCACCGATCTGGTTGTATTCCCTCACAAGACCCACAATGGCGATCAAGCCTTCCTCGACCACATCTTTGACGGTCTTGCTGGAATCGAGCCGAGGCTCCTGCTCCAGAAACCCCAGGGTGTATCCGGGAGACAGCGCCGCCTGGCCCTCATGCTCCCGGTCCACGCCGGCCATGATACGAAGAAGCGAACTTTTCCCCGCCCCGTTCAAACCGAGCACCCCGATCTTCGCGCCGTAGAAATAGGAAAGGGAGATATCCTTCAGCACCACTCGGCTCTGGTACGACTTGCTGACACGCAACATTGAAAAGATAGTCTTTTCTACACCGTTACTCATTTGAGCCACCCATTTACAATCTCTTCCGCCGCCGCGGGAAGAACGCCAAGGATCCATGCCAAATCGACAACCGTCGGCCGATTGCGTATCTCGTGCATGTGCAGCGCGGCGGCCAAGAAACGCTCACGAGTGCATCCGATATCCGCAAACTTGTGTGCCGCGCCGGCAGCCTCAAGGCAACTCTTGATTTGGCTGGGAGAACGAACCTTACAGCGGCAGGCGGCCAGAAAGGCCCGCCACGTTTTGCCATCGGTCAGTTTCGCCGCCATGATTCCGAGCATGGATTTCTTTGCCTGGTATTGCCGGCGGACACTCTCGGCCAACGGGCCCCAGAAAGTGCTGTCGATATCGGCAGGCACCAGCGAGCAAATGGGGCTTCGGATTTGAAAGATGCGCTCGTAGAGAGCTGAAGCAAACACCGTGCCGAGGCCGACCTGCCGGCCATGAAGATCGTGGGCGACGCCATCGATGCTGGACATCATATCCAGTGTATGACTGAGCAAATGTTCTCCGCCGGACGCCGGAGCCGAGGTGCCCATGATGGTCATGGCGATGCCGGAATATAACAGGGCGTTGAACAGGGCTCCGACGGCAGCAGGTTCTCGGTCTTTGACATCAGCCGGATGCTCGAGGTAGTACGGTTCAAGCTCACTGAAGATCTCGCTGCAATACCGGCAAAAGTGTTCGCCAAAGAAGATATGGTTCAGCAGCCAATCGGCGCCGCTGACCGGTTTGGCGATGACGTCACCGAGGCCCGCAGAGGTAAGCTCGAAGGGAGACCCGATGATGACCGAGGGTACCGCAAGAGCCGCCAACGGCGCCCGGGCGCGGATCAGAGTCTTCACGCCCTTGAGGGTTGGGGCCACATTGGCCGCAGTGAAACCGTTCATGCTCGCGGCGGTGGCCATCACAGCGTAAGGCAGACCGCGGTCGAAAGCCGACCATTTTGTCAGATCGTTGATCACGCCGGAGCCGACGGCAAGAGCAACATCGACGGGCGGCAGGCGTGTGTTAAGCCAGTCATGGGTGATGTCATCGCAGACGGGACCGCCACGGTCTCCATCGGGCACAACGATGTGGTGCACGGACCAATGCGACTGCCTGAGGATATCGTGCGCGCGCCGGCCGGCGATGTCCCAGGTCCGCCGGTCGGCAATCACAACAACGCGGCGCCCGCCCACGAGCGAGCTGAGCACATCGGGCACCTGCTCCAGGGCGTCTTCGGCATAGATGAGCTTTTTGATGGGAACGTGATGACTGCGCCCGCATTCGCAATCAAAGGTGCTATCAAGTAGTTCGTTCGGATTCATTGTCTTGGTGTCACTCTATGGCAGTAGCTCAGATGATCTTCTCGATCACCACTTGCTGTCCCTCTCTAAAATGGCCCGTGGCGGCATCCTCCGGGCTGATCCGCACCATCTCGCCGGCGTCATCTTCGCAGGGCGAGCCGGCCTTGACGTGAACGGAACGAAGCCCCCCGTACCACCACCGGATATGGCTGACATAGAGCATATCGCCCGGCTCAGCGGCCATTTTGTCCAGAGCCCATTGAGACATGACAACCACATTCTGGCCTGAAAGGTTCGTGTCGAACTTTGTGCGAACCAGGGCTTTGCCGCCCGGTTTTCGGTTAGGCCGGCCGCCTTTGAAGCGGTACATGGCATCTTTCAGCGTCCCGGCGACGAGCCCCTTCAATTCAGCCTGGGGCCTCGGCCGGGTCAACCACGTCACAGATACAGCCAGTGTGCCGGCCGCCACGAGGCCGAACAAGGCCCGCATGAAATCGTAGCTCTTCGGCCCCATTCCGAAATCAAAGGGCCCCACGAGGGCATCCGGCCAGATAAAAGACAAACCGATCAAAACCGCGCCGCCAACAATCGTCACGAAGGCGGCGGCAGGCGTGTAACGTTTCCAGATGATCCCCAGGAAGATGGCCGTCAGAACCGGTGGCGTGACCGCAGCAGTGAACATGCTGTGCGCGCCGTAGAGGGTGTTCTTCATGAACATGGGGACCAGGGCCAGGCCCGAGGCGGCGGCGCACAAACTCGTTATCCGCGCCACGCGCAAATAATGTTTGTCCGTGCTTTCAGGTCTGACGTATGGCTTCCAGATATCGTTGACGAATATTGCGCTGACGGCGTTGATGAGCGAATCAGCGGTACTCATCAGTGCAGCGGTCAGAGCTGCCAGGACAAAACCGAACACTCCCGGGGCACACAGAAAATGGGCGGCCTTGACAAAGGAATCGCTGGCCTGGGTGTCCAGCTCGCCGTTATTCACGAGCGCCTTGGCAATCCATCCGCCGACACTGGTGGCAATGGCCGCCAATGGAGCCAGAATAAGAATCCAGCACACGACCATACGACGCGAATCCCCTACGCTCTTGAGCGAAAGGAATCGCATGATGAAACCCTGGTGCATGAGCATCAGCGCGCCGGTATTAGCCAAGCCGTCCTGAACGTAGATGCCAATGAAACTGAATTCGGGCGGCGAACTGAAATCCGAGAAGGCGTACTTATGTCCGCGCGGCAGCAAGGCCCAGAATTCACCAAAGCCGCCGAAGTGATAAATAGCCCCCGCAAAAAGCCCCAAACCGGCAACGAGCAATATAATGCCCTGGAGCAGGTCGGTCATAATAACCGCTGTTTGCCCGCCGACATAGACGTACAGGGCCACGGCGACCGCCGTCACGACGGCCCCCGTCATCACCTGCCAGCCCAACAGCGTGTGCAACGTCCTGCCCAAAGTGATGAGGTTGATGCCGATGTACCCGACGATGTAGAACAAAATGATGAACGTGGCGGCGACACGCGTCTTTCTGTCAAAGCGAGCTTCCATGTACTCGGGAACCGACGTGATCTTGTTGTAGTAGATGATCGGTATCCAAACCAGTACGAGGATGGGCATCCAGAACCAGTCGTTGAGATAGGATTGCGTGCTGGAGATGCCATACTTGAACCCGGCCTCACTGTACTTGATGAAGCTGTAGCTGCCGACCACCGTGGCGACACACGAGAAGGCAATGAGCCACCACGAGAACCTCTGCCCTCCAAAAAAGAATTCCCTGGTCGTGGTCGTGTATCGGCCGAAATACAGGCCAAAGCCGAGCACCGCAACAAAATAGCCCAGCATTACTGCATAATCGAGCTTGTCGCCAATCGCTTGAGCAATCATGCCGTCCCTCCGTTGGCCCAGTTCGGCGCCAGGAAAGTAAAGACACAGATAACAGCCAGCAACAGGAAGTAACCGGCAACGAGTGTGATCAGAAGCCGGCGATCCTCGGCGACCTTGAGGTCAAGATATCCGCCGCGGAGTCCGCACCAGATTCCAACGAGACACAACAGGGCGCCGACGCCGAACTCGCACACAATCGGCCAAACACGCAACATATCCATTATCGATTGCTCCTGTTCCCACGATTGTGACCGTTCGGCGCCCGGCCACTATTTCCCGGGCGCACTGTTGTCCAATTCCTCCCGGAGCCAGCCGGGGCGGTTGGTGGTGATCCCATCGACGCCAAGTTTCACCAGCCGGCGAGCTTCGTTCGGATCGTCCACCGTCCAGACATAGAGCTTTTTTCCCGAAGCCTTGACTGCACGGGCAAACTCCTCTGTGACGCCGGCATAGTGAACGTCCAGGCCGTCGAGGCCCCCGTCTTTGACGGTCCGGGCAAGCTGTGGATCGTGCGGAATCCACTCTTCGGTTTCCTTGACTTTCTCAGTGCCCTTGAGCCAATAGGTGGGTACGTCAATGAGTTTCCTGGATTCCGTCACCGTCTCAAGGTCGAAACCAATGATAACAACCTGAGACATCTTTCCGCTTTGTTTGAGCAGTTCGTGCAGATAGGGCAGAATCTCCGCTTTTTTACATTTGATTTCGATATAGAGCTTTCGCCCGGAAGGGATGGTCTCAACAACCTCGTCCAGAAAAGGGATTTGCTCGCCAGCGTATTCCTGCGACTTGAAACTACCCACATCCAGCTTGCGAAGCTCATCAGAGGTGGCCTCGGCGACCTTCATGTCTGTCCCGCCTGTGCGCTTTGTCGAACCATCATGAATGACGACGATGCGATTGTCC
This sequence comes from Sedimentisphaerales bacterium, assembly GCA_035529475.1. Lineage (GTDB taxonomy): Bacteria > Planctomycetota > Phycisphaerae > Sedimentisphaerales > Anaerobacaceae. Next base: position 10,787 of record DATKWR010000983.1, read on the forward strand.
TTTGTCAGATAGACGTCCACCTCCACATCGGCCCCTTTTTCCCAGCCTAACATGACCGAGGCCATCGTGTTTTCCGGCGCTATGTGTGACGCGCCGCGGTGCGCGATGATTTCTACGGATTTCGTGCAGCCTGATACGCCCACGATCAGGAGACCTGACAATCCTAAAATGAAAACGTGCTTCACCATGCCTGTGGAATTGTAAGGGCGAAAATCAAAAATCGCAAATCGTAAATCAAGAATCTTAGTGCTTTTGGCTTCGGCCCGCGAGAATCTCCCCTGCCTTTAAGAAGCCCGTCTGACCGCTATTGAGCACCTTGACGCCAAAATCGGCAACGGGGTCAGGGTGTGAGAACGAAAATATCGACATCGACAACTGGGCCAGGACCACGATATCTATTTGTTCCCGTTGCATGGCCTTGCGAATTGTCCCGGCGATAAGCTCGTTGTGCTCGGCTATTCTGCCCTGCCCCAGAAGCGTAAACGCGCTCTCGACCGTCTCACCAACAAAATGGACAGATTTGCCCAGGCGCGTGGCCGTTTCCTCCAGCAGGCTTGTCGTGCTCTTGACCGTAGGGCCATGCGTGGCGATCACCAGAATTTTTCCTTCTGTGTTGACGGCCTCTTCCATCATCGCCTCATCGATCTGAACGACCGGAACGCCAAGCGGCTGCATCGCTTCGCTGACCTGCCTGAAGGCCCGATTCATCGTCGAGCACGAAATCAGGATAGCGTCCACTCCCACCAGGTCGAACAAATCCCGGGCATATCGGCAGAATAAATCAATGTTTATCTGTGGGGGACACGCCTGGCCCGCTCGGTGGGCGCGCATAAAATTCAACTGAACCGCTTCGTTGCCGACGTTGATGATCTTCACGCCGGGCAGCATGAGCTTGCCGAAATACGTACACCACAAGCTGACCCACGATGAGCCATTGACAACACCAAGCTTCTTGCCCGACAACCTCGGATCAGGCCCACGTCCGGGCGCCAAGTCGGGCACGCCGGTCACTTTCATGTAATCGCTGAAGAGCTGTACAGGATCCATGTCTAATTCGTCTCTTCCCATTTCAGAATCGCCCCGGTTTACGAATCGTCACGACCATGTCGTCGGTGAAATCCGGCAGGACAAGCCGGTCGGATTGATTCGACCCGCCGGAGCGATGGTCCATGGTTAGAACAACCGCCAAATCGGAGGGCCGCTGCAAGGTGATGCGATAGTTGCCGGCCGGCAGCCGAACCTGTGCGGCTGCCGCTTCCGCAAGCTGACCCGTCGTTCGCGTGCACAAATACATAACCACGACGGAGCGGTCTGGCCGCGCCAGCGTGGCCCAGACAATGCCGGGCTGGTCGGTGGTCAGCGCCGTATAATTGGGGCTGAGCTCCCAGAAGGGCAAAGCCCGGAAGACATCGGCCATCGGCTTGAGAAATTCCTGCCCCGGCGCTGCGTAGTCCGCGTCGTCGATTCCTTCGCAGCCGTCCCACGAATGCCACGTCCAGAACCCCCCTGCCGAGCACCACAGCCAGCCCTGTTTGCGCCGGTGGATGCCGTCGTTGTTGCCGTGACGGTTCTCCCTGCCCGACTCATTGCAGAAGGCGGGCTTGCCGTGGGAGCGCGTATTGCGCGCCAGGGCCAGGTACCAGTCCTTCAGGTCGTGCCGCTCGCTTGAGGAGGTGCACGTGTGATTGACCGCCAGATCCAGCCAGGGCCTGTCCGGCCAAGCCGCATCGTCGGTCGTGCCGTCGGAGGTGCATATCGGCCGGTCATAAGGGTCGTTTTCGTGGAAGAACGTAGCCACCTGCCGTTGGAAGTCCTCGTTCCCGATGTACTCGTTGGCGATTTCCCATGTCAGGATGTTGGCATACTTTCCCAGC
>DATKWR010000984.1:0-3121 GCA_035529475.1 Sedimentisphaerales bacterium
AGCTTCGCGCACACGCACGACTGGAGCAAGGCGGGTATCATGATCCGCGAAACCCTGGATCCAAGTTCGGCGTTCGCGGCGGTGTATGCAACCGGCGCCAACGGTGTACGGTTTGAGGCCAGGGCAATGGCCGGCACAGACCAAACCAACGATACCGCCGTGGCGACGGCTGAGGCACAGGCCCTGACCGCACCGGTCTGGCTTAAGATCGAGCGGATGTTCCCCATGGTCAATGCGTACTACTCCACCGACGGTGTGACGTGGACGCCGATGGCCTGGAATCCGCAGATTGTTCCAATGAGCCCGGCGCCGATATACATCGGTTTGGCGGTGACGTCGCATTCCGGCGACAGCACCTACGCTGAGGCCGTGTTCTCGAATATCAGCTCTGACGGTGGTGTTGCGGCCGGGCCGCTGGCCTCGACGGAAATCGGCGATTTGGCGTCCAATTCGGCTGAGCCGATGTATCTGGTGCTCACGGATGCCTCCGGCGCTGGTGCGGCGGTTCTCAATCCGGATCCGGCTGCCACGCAGCAGGGCAGTGCAACGGACTGGATCGTCGATCTGGATCAGTTTGCGATCGACCTGACGGCGGTCACCAAGGCGAGTCTCGTTCTGGGCAACCTTGACACCCCGACCCCCGGCGGCACAGGCACGCTGACCATCCATAACGTCAGACTGCTCGGGCCCAAAGGACCTGTGGGACAGTGGAACTTCGATGAAGGCTCCGGTGCCACGGCCGGCGACAGTTCGGGCAGCGGGCTCAATGGCGCAGTTATCGACGCCAACTGGGTCAGCCCCGGCTACGACGGTGCGGGTTCCTGCCTCGACTTTGACGGTCTGGGCACGAATATGGTCGATCTGGGCAACTTCGACGTAACGACAGGCAAAGGCCTTTCCATCTCTCTGTGGTACAAGGCCGACAACCTCGATACGCCGGGTGATGATCCTCGCATGTTCTCAAAGGCGATAGATGGAAACACCCAGGACCACTGGTTCATGCTTAGCTCAAGCCGGACGGGCGCCGACAAAGTGCTGCGCTTCCGTCTGAAAACAGACGGGGACACCGGCGAACTCAAAGCCGGCGCAGCCACCGGGCTGATCGATCTCGACGTCTGGACGCACGTTGCGGCTGTCTGGGACGGCGCGGCAATGAAGCTGTTCAAGAACGGCGTGGAAGTCGCAAGCGTCGCAAAGGGCGGTACACTTAGCACCAATCCCGATGCGAACGTTGCAATCGGTAACCAGCCTGCTGGTACTCCCGCCAGGCCTTGGGATGGGCTGATCGACGACGTCCGGATCTACGACCGGGCTTTGTCGGATACTGAGATTCTTAAGCTTATGGGCCAATAACGTGCTTGTGCGCGCTTGAGCCGGAATTGCACAAGGCCAGAAGGATTGACTTGAAGGATATGCCTGCTGCGGTGAATCGGCAGCTTGGCGAGCAACTTTGGCTCAAGCAGCAAAAAGCTTAGCGCCAATTCGGGGCCTGTACTGATTGACTCGGTACGGGCCCCGGTTGTTTTTAGACCACGATCCGTCCCTCTAAAGGGCATTAAGGCCTGAGTGAACGCTCGCTTCCGATACAAAAGGCATTAGCAGGCGAAGTGCAACACGGGGGTTGTGGAGAACCGTGAGCCCGCCGGCTCCTAAGACGACTCTTTGGCCGCAGACTTTCTCTTTTGACAGGTACATATTGGAGGGTAGAATTGTGGAACCGTAGGAAATGTCAAGCCCGATACTTTTTGGAGCGTATTCCGATGAAAACGGTCCAAATGATGTTATACAGTTGAGCCTCGCTATGATAAGAAGCAGAAAACCGACAAATAAGGCTCGCATTATCGCGGTTGACAAAAAGTCCGATCTGACCGAGAGGCTTGTACGCCTGCTTGCAAAGGATCGCATCGAAGTGCATCACGAGCCAAGCATAGACCGTGTGCTGGAGAGATTCGGAGCCGAGCCTTACGATGTTTTCGTCCTGACAAGCGATGCGTTCAAGGCCGGACAAATGGACGGCGTCGAGCTGCTCGAGGTCATTGCAGCGAACAGTCCCGCGACGCAGATCCTGTTCCTGGTCGAGCCGCGAGACATCAAAACCGCAATGTCTGCTCTGAAGGCTGGGACCTATCACTATGCGAAACTGCCCATAGGGGACGAGGAATTGCAGCTCCTGATCAAGACGGCCATCGAGAAGAAACCCCTGTATGGGACCAATCTGTTTCTCGAGGGCAAGAAGCATGAGGTTAGATTTGAGAAACTTGTCGGAAAGTCCAAGCCTGTACAAGAGGTTTATCGGCAAATCCGGCAGGCTGCTGTGACGGACATGCCCATTTTGCTTTTGGGTGAGACAGGGACCGGTAAGGATCTGGCTGCACAGGCCATTCACGAACAGAGCAAACAGAATAACGGCCCCTACATCGCAATTAACCTGGGTGCATTGCCTTCGGAGCTTGTAGGTAGTGAATTGTTTGGACACGAAAAGGGAGCCTTTACAGGCGCTATCGGGCGGCGAGAGGGCAAGTTTGAGGAGGCCCGGAACGGGACTATCTTTCTGGATGAGATCGCTACCATCGACGCGAAAGTCCAGGTAAGCTTACTGCGGCTGATCGAACAGAAGACGTTTCAGCGACTCGGAGGCAAAACGACCATCAGAACCAACGCTCGATTGATTACGGCCTCCAATCAAAACTTGTCCGAGCTTGTCGAACAGGGGCGCTTTCGCAAGGATTTGTATTACCGCCTCGACGTCTTCCGGATCGTGATGCCCCCGCTCCGGGAGCGCAGCGGGGACGTTGTGCTGCTCATCGATGAGTTCCTTAACCGCTTCAACCAATCCTTCAAAAAGCATATCGTGGGAGTCGCTCCGGAATGCGTCAGCTTGCTGGAGTCTTATGACTGGCCCGGCAACGTGCGCGAGTTGAAAAACGTGGTCCAACGGGCCGTGTTAGTCTGCGAGGGAGAAGTCCTTCTGCCGGAACACCTGCCTCCCCGGTTTAGAAAGGGCAAGCCCGCCCTTTCAAGAGTAAGCTTCGATATCGGCACTCCTTTAGAAGAGGTTGAACGGGAAATGATCGTTCGAGCACTGGCGGCAACTCAGAATAATCGCAAGCAGGCTGCGGAT
>DATKWR010000985.1:0-8916 GCA_035529475.1 Sedimentisphaerales bacterium
TGCCTCAGCACGCGGCGGTATGCGTTTTCAGGGCCGTCGAGAACAGGCTCGCGGTGCTGCGAAGCGTGAACACCGGCATAAGCTGCGTGATTGACAGCCTCGGACGCATACGGGACGGATACCTGGAGGGCACTCTGCCGCGAAAGGCGATGGCTCGAACGGGTATGCCCGGATGGTTCAGCGACAGGGTTCCCGTTGACCGGAGGACGACTTTCTTCAGCAAATACGGTCAATGGCTGGATTTTTGTTGTGAGCTTTGCGTCATTCTGCTCATAATAGTGCCGCTTTCGGTAAGGTTTCTTCAAGGCCGTAAACAAGAGAAAGCGTTTGGCAAGGTGATCAAATGACAAACAAGCACGCAAGTACAACCGCTTCGATTCGCTACGTCTTGCTCGTGGCCTGCCTGGCAACAATCCCCGTCGGCTGCAACGACTCGTCACAATCCCTGCTGGGCGATTTCTATGTCACGAATGTCGCTTCGGCCCGGGCGGAGGCCAAGCATGTCATCGATGAGGCCCTGGCCGACAGTGACCCGGTAGTCAGGGTGAACGCGATCGAGGTCGTTGGTACTACCGGGCGCCTCGATTTGATGCCCAAGGTGCAGCGGCTGCTGACGGATCCGACTGTGCCGGTCAGATTTGCGGCGGCTTTGGCCGTCGGCGATTTGCGGTATGCGCCTGCGAAAGGGCTGCTCGGTCCGTTGCTGAAAGACGAGGATTCAAATGTTATTGTTGCCGCCTCGTACGCGATGGGCAGGCTTGGGGCCACAGACTATTACAGAGTCGTTGTCGAAGGCGCCGAGAGCAAAGATCAGACGGTCAGAGCCAACGCGGTTTTACTGCTCGGGAAAATCGGGGACCGGCAATTCCTGAAGTTTGTCAAAACGGCCCATGAAGACAAATTCTCCAGTGATAAAGTCCGGTTCCAGGCCCTGGAGGCCAGGGCCCGGCTCGGAGACGAGGAGGTTCTCAAGAGGTTATGGGCGCTCGTTTACAGTGCTTATGCCGATGACCGTTTGCTGGCCGTCCGCGCGCTGGGGACGCTGGGAACGCCGCAAGCCAGAGATATCCTCATCACGAAGCTGGACGACACTGTCCTGGAGGTGCAGTTGGCCGCGGCCGAACAGCTTGGCAGGCTTTCAGACCATACTGGTGAGCCGCAAGTGCTGGAGGTCTTTGAGAAGAACCTCGCCGGCGGCCTGGACAAGCAGGCGACTGAAAGGATGAACGTCCTAACGGCACTGGCGATCGGTCAAATCGGTACTCCGGCTCTGACGAAGTATTTGCCGCAACTGCTGAAAAATGAGTCAAAATATGTTCGTGTCGCTGCGGCCAAGGCCGTTTTTCAGTGCGACTTGATGTAGTTTGACCTTGGAAAACGGTATGTTATCAGACCCGACATCGGTCCGACGGCGCATCGGATTTTAATTTGGGCTATTTGTCAAATTTGGCTTGACCTTTCCGGGTTTTAAGCGTAAAATTGTGGTATGCACAGAAGTGCCAGGGCTTGGGTTGCCATTTCACGGCTGGCGGCAGGTTGTACTAAGGTTGGATGCCGGTCTGGGATGAGGGCGATGACTTTTTCGGACGTTTGTGTGCGTCTGAGATGCTCCGGCATGTGCTATAGGGTGTAAGAAAAGAGATTACAGGTTCCTTGAAAGGAGGTTGCTTTGAGCACGCTCACAAAGGTCTTAATCGTTCTGTTGACGGTCGCGTCAATTTTTCTCTGCGGGATAGTCGTCACGTACGTGGCCGGTGCAGTGGATTACAAGCAGAAGCACAGTGATCTGAGCACGAGATACCAGGCTGCAAAGGAGGCGGAGGACAACGCGAACAGTCAGTTCAACGAGCTGAAAAACAGGACGGATGAGGAGAAGCTGGCCCTGAGCAAGCAGATAGCTGCACTCCAGGAGCAAATAAGCGGTTTGCGCGCCGATCTGAAGCAGACGGAGATCGACAGAGACGACGCTCGGCGAAAAGAGGACAGTTGGGAAGCTGCAGCCAAGGATTTTTCCAAAACGGTCGAAGTCAACAATCAGTTAAGAAGCGAGGCGGAAGCCAAGTTGAAGAACACCACGGCTGATTTGGTCAGGGAGCAGGCGCAACACCAGCAGACCTCAACGGCCCTGCTGGAGAAAATGCAGATCATCAGTGTGCTGGAGGGCAAGGCGAAGCAATTGCTGGAAGAGAAGACGGAGTTGCAGAGCAAGCTCGACCGGATGTTGCAGGGGTATGGCAAGCTTGTCGCCGAGCCCGTCCCCGTTACGGCGATGCCAGAGCAAGCACGCATAGCACCCGCGGCCAAGGACATCGATTTGAAGGGGTTGATCACCACGGTGGACTTGCCGAATAAGCTGGCCGATATATCCATCGGTGAAGCCGACGGCGTCAAGAAAGGCATGAGGTTTCATGCCACGCGCGACGACAGATTCATTTGCGATGTCGTGATTCTGGACGTCGAGCCTGAAAATGCGGTCGGCTGGCTCGATCTGCTTAAAGAAGGGGCCGAGAATCAGCCGAAAGTCGGCGACCAGGTCCGCACTAATCTGTGAGAACTTAACTTGCTTGGATCAACTCCTATTCGAGGTTGAACTATGAGTCCTGCCGTGTCGAGTCATGGAAAGAAGCTGATCGCACCCGACAATCTCTATACGGTCATTCTTGCTTTGGCATTCTGTGCCGTTCTTGCGACGGCTGTCTTTGTGGCCTATAGGTGCTACGTCCAGTACGGGACGATTTTCAGCATACAGTAGCCGAATCGCTATTGACAATACTGCTGTCCACAATTATATAGAGCTGTAGCCAGTCGGGGATTCTTGCCTCTGCAAAGGCTTGTATGGGGAATTCAGAAAGGAGTCGAACGTGCTGTTGGACACAGTCTTAGGCTGGTTCAGTATGGACATGGGTATCGACCTCGGGACCTGCTCGACCCTCGTTTGTGTCCGCGACAAAGGTATTGTCCTCAATGAACCCTCGGTGGTTGCCGTCCGCAAAGGCACCAATATCGTCCTCAATAACGGCGAAGCCGTCGGTCTGGTGGCGCGCGAGATGTTGGGTAAGACGCCGGGTTCAATTAGCGCGATAAGACCCCTCAAAGACGGCGTGATCAGCGATTTCGAGATCACCGAAGCGATGCTGAGCTATTTCATCCGCAAAGTCCACGGTCGGGGCGGACTCGTCAGGCCGCGCGTCGTCATTGCCGTACCCAGCGGAATCACCGCCGTCGAGCGCAGGGCGGTTATCGACAGCGCCGAACGGGCCGGCGCCCGCAAAGTCTATCTGGTGGATGAGCCGATGGCGGCGGGAATCGGAGCGGGACTGCCCATCACCGACCCTACGGCCTCGATGATTGTCGATATCGGCGGGGGGACCACCGAAGTGGCGATCATGAGTCTGGCCGACATTGCCACCGCTACGTCCATCCGCATGGGCGGCGACGACATGGACGAAGCGGTCATCAACCATCTCAAGAAGACCTACAACCTGCTTATCGGGGAGGCAAGAGCCGAAAAAGTCAAGATCCAGGTCGGCTCGGCGGCTTCGCTGGAAGAGGAATTGACGATGGAGATCGCCGGGCGCGACACCATCTCGGGCCTGCCCAGAAAGATCGTCATCACGAGCGAAGAAATCCGCGAGTCCCTTCGCGATCCGGTCGCCGCAATTATCGACGCCGTGACCATGACGCTGGAGAAGGCCGAGCCCGAGCTGGCGGCCGACCTCATTGACAATGGGATCCATATCTGCGGAGGCGGCTCACTGCTGCGAGGGATGGACACCGTTCTGGCCAACGCGACCGGCCTGAAGGTGCAAATTGTAGACGACCCGCTCAGCAGCGTGGCCCGTGGCACCAGCGTCTATTTGGAAAATTTGGAACTGTGGAAAGACACCATGGATCACGGTGAATACGGATGGGAGTGAGTCACCGTCCGCGGCGAGATGCCCGTCGCGTGAGAAACGTCACGACGTGCGATGAAGGCAAGGAAGCAGACAAAAGTCTCGAGGAGAATGTTATTCACCTGGTTCATGTTGACCGGGCTGATATTGCTGTTTGCGCCCCACGATTTCACGGGAAAGTTCCAGCTTGCCTTCGTACACATCTTTCGCTGGCCCTTGAGCATCGGGGGAAACGTCGCCCTGACGGCGCGCACACCGCCGTCGGTCGAGGGGGCGAAGCAGCGCAGCGAGGCGCAATATCGCAATTATGTCGAGAATCTCAAGCAAACGCTGGACGAACAAACCCGGAAGCTTGAGAAGCTGTCCGGATTGTATAACACGTTTGTTTGGGAAGGTGCGGATTTTGCACTGGCCGACGTCATCATCAAGACCATCGACGGATCGCGCAACGAGATGACGATAAACTGCCGCAAGACTGATGGCCTCATGAAAGGCCAGTATGTCCTGGGCGACGAAAGCGTCATCGGGACCATTTCTGAAGTCTTTCCGCAAATCGCCAAAGCCGACGTCAAGCTCGTGACGGATTCCACCTCATGGATTCCCGTCGAGGTCGCCGGAATCAAAACTATCATGACCGGCAGCGGCAACAACGCCGCCAAAATTGTGGCGCTCAAGAAGGAAGTTAAAGTCGAAGAGAAGGTTTTCGCGCTGAAGAACCTGAAGGAAGGGGGATTTCTGGACGCCCCGATTATCGTCGGAAAAGTCGTTCGCTGTGAAAGAAACACCCAGATGGCTTCGGTCTGGGATCTGACTGTTGCGCCGGTCTGTGACATCAAGTCGCTCGAAGACGTAGCGGTGATTATCATAAATCCGCCAAAGTGACCCGGCTCGTGCCGGTTGGGGAAACAGAATGCGATGGTTTCGCTTTGCAGCTCTCATTCTTACGGTTACGATTCTTCAAAAAGGCGTGTTGGCGCGTTGGGACAACAAGCCGGACTTGTTGCTCATCGCGCTGGTTTTTTCGGCGACGTACTTGAATACTTCGGATGCGATTATTAGCTCGTTCATAATTGGTTTCGCCGCCGACCTGGTCGGTTCTCCGATACCGATGGGCCCGCACATGATCAGTTTCGGCGTATTCGGCACTCTGCTGGCGTACCTGAATCGCGTCATCGCCATCAGAAGACTGCCCTATCAGGCCCTGGCGATTTTCGTGATGGGGATTCTGGCCGGCGTCCTGACGCATGTGCTGGCGGGCGAGTCTCTTTCGAGAAGCATGTTCGCCGTGGTGTTGGTAACGTCCCTGTACTCGGGCTTCGTGGGGCCGTTCTTAGTGGCGCCGTCGGCCTGGTGGATAGGCATCCGAACAGGGCGCCTCCGCCGGCGCTGAAGACGCCGCAGCAGAAAGGCCCACCCTGAAATCGAATTATGTACAGCAAACGGGTCAAAGTTTTTGTTATTTTCAGCACCATGCTTCTGGCGGTTTGTGTGGCTCGCCTGGCGCAGATGCAGTTGTTGAGCGCCTCGTCCGTTCAGGAGAAAATCGCCGAGCTCAAGCGCCTCAGAGGCCAATCGACCCAGCTCAAGACCATCCGGGGCAGGATCCTCGACCGAAACGGGCGGGTCCTGGCGACCGACGAAGCCCGATTCTGGGTGCACATCAACTACACGCTCGGCTCTTTCCTGGATGAACGCGTCCGGCAAAACCTTCTTGACGCCGCCGCCAGCCAGACGGATTCGGATAAGGCCATCGAGCAAACCAAAGAACAAATCAACGACAAGCTCGAAGACCTTGCGCGCATCATCAATAAATGCGCCGCGTTCAAGGCGGCCGATCCTTCGCAAATCACCGCCGAGATCCAGCGGATAAACGACATCGTCTGGGACAACCGGGTGTTCCAGGCGTGGCGGCGAGCCTTCCCGAATTCCGACGTCTTTGACAAGTACCCGGACCCCAGCGGCATCCCCCTTTCGGTGGCCGTCGCGGACTTCGAGGCCAGGGAGCCCGACCCCGCCAAACGGCACGAGCTTGCGAGCAAAGTCGATATTCTGGAGATGCGCCGGGACTGGCCGCTGGTGGAGCTTCAAACCGACGACGACATCTTCGCCGCCCAATTGGAATTCATCGATACCGAAGGCGTGCGGATCCTGCCCCGCGAGCACCGGCTTTATCCTTACGGTACCGCGGCCGCCCATACCATCGGCTGGGTCGGGCCCGCGAGGCGAGAGCAGGACAAAGAGCCCTTCGAGCAAGACCGGCTGCTCAGCTACCTCGACGGAGAGGTCTGCGGGCGCGAGGACGGCGTCGAATACGTCTGCGAGGGCGCCCTTCGCGGCCGGCGGGGCGAATGGGTCCGTGACATAGATCGCGAGCTGGTCAGCGAGACCGACACCGAGCCCGGCGACGATGTTACACTGACGCTCGATATCGAGCTGCAGCGCAGGATCGAAGATTACCTGGCCCACTATCCACACGATCCGAACTGCGGGCCGGGAATGTCCGCCGTTGTCGTTGAGGTTGGAACGAGCGACATCCTCGCGCTGGTCTCGCTGCCGGTTTACGATTTGAACCGCGTCCGATACGACTACGGCGAGCTCGTCGCCGACCCCCGCAAGCCGCTGATCAACCGGGCGATCAATAGCGACCAGTACCCCGCCGGCTCGGTCGTCAAGCCCCTGATTCTCATCGCCGGACTTGAGACGGGCGCGATTGCCGCCGACGAGGTCATCTCTTGCCCGCCGCAGGCCGCCCCGGACGGCTGGCCCAACTGCTGGATCTTCAGGAGATACAGCGGCGTCGGTCATGACAATCAGTGGACGAACACCGCTCGCAATGCCATCAAGGGCAGTTGCAACATCTACTTCTCCCGCCTGGCCGACCGCATCGACCCTTTGGCTTTGCAGCAATGGCTCTTCAAATTCGGCTACGGCCGCGACGTCTTGGATGTACGATTTACGATTGATGATTTAGGAGAACCAATCGAAAATCGAAAGCTTGTCCCGAGCGGAGCCGATGGATCGAAAATCGAAAATCGTAATTTCCGCCAGTTCTCCGGGACGATCTCCAGCACGAGTCCACGAGGTGACATCCTGAGCTTTGATGATGTGCCGCCGCTTTGGCCGCGCGAGAGGCGAATGTTCGGCATCGGTCAGGGCAGTTTGCGTGTCACGCCGCTGCAAGTGGCTAACGCCATGGCAGCTCTGGCGCGAGGCGGCGTGTATATGCCGCCACAACTGTTCTCGTCGATTGATCGTCCGTCGAGGGACGAGGGACGAGATCTCGGCATTCGCCTGGAGACGTTGGCCGTGATTTATGACGGGATGAGCGCCGTGGTCAATGAGGTCAGCGGCACCGCCTATACGCAATTCCAGCCTTTCCTGGCTACCCTCGCCGCCGAGGACGTGAAGGTCTATGGCAAGACCGGCTCGACCGAGAAGCCCGAGCACGCCTGGTTCGCCGGCTTTGCCCAGGACAGCACCGCCCGAAAGATCGCCATCGCTGTCATTGTCGAGGGGGGCCAGCACGGCTCGAGCGACGCGGCCCCCTTAGCCCGCGACATCATCCAGTTCTGCATCGAAGCCGGCTACCTCGGCAAAGAATTGCCGATTGCCAATTGACGATTGACGATTCAAATCTCAAATCTCAAATCAAAAGTCGTTGCTAATCTCGCCTGAAGAGCTATTATTGACTTAACGCGAGTCGTGGAATTGCGCTGCCGGTCAATTTTTTGTCGAAGGGAGAATGAAAATGTACTGTCCTAAGTGCGGAATAGAGAATCCCGATAATGCCCATGCCTGTCGCGCTTGCGGTGCGCAGTTGCTACCGCCCCCTCCGCCTCCCGGAGGGATTGTGCCAAAGACCAGCGGCCTGGCCATCGCTGCGTTTGTGCTGGCGGTGGTCAGTTTTGCTATTTTCCCCGTTGGCTTGATCGCAATCATTCTGGGTATCGCGGGTATCATCGTCATAGAAAAGAGCGGCGGCAGGCTCACCGGCAGAGTCTTCGCCGTGCTCGGTATTCTTATTCCCGTGTTCGTGTTCTGCCTGCTATTCGTACTCACGATGACCCTGTACCCGGTGCTCACTCGGGTCAAGAGCCAGGCCCGAACGACTGCCTGTATGGTCAACCTTAAACAATGGGGCCTCATCTTTTCGCTATACACGCAGGACAATGACGGCTATTTCTTTGGCCGCGAGACGGATGCACTGGGATGCTGGTGGATGGACCCGCTGAGGCCCTACTATCGAGACAATCAGCGGCTTGTCTTCTGCCCCGAAGCCATGAAACCTTATGCGGAAGGCCACGACAGTTCTTTCGCGGCCTGGAGAATCGGCGATGATTCGGGCAGCTATGGGCTGAATGCCTGGATCTGCAATCCGGGGCAGCGAGAGACGGTCTCGGTCAACCAAGCGCCGGTTGAGAATCACTGGAAGACGCCGAAAACAAAAGGGGCAAGCAATATTCCGGTGCTTCTGGATGCCGCGTGGTTTGCGGACCGGCCACAAGACACGGACTCTCCCGTGGAGCATCCGGGTGCTTCAAGGGACGGCTCTGAGCACGTTGTGCGCGGTATGGGCTGCTTCTGCATCGACAGGCACAGCGGATGTTCCAATGCTGTTTTCATGGACTGGTCCGTCCGAAGGGTGGGCATCAAGGAGCTCTGGACGCTAAAATGGCACCGCGAGTTTGATACGGAAGGTCCGTGGACCAGGGCCGGTGGCGTTCAGCCGAGCGACTGGCCCCCCTGGATGAGGAATTTCCGGGATTATTGAAAGGACTAAGAGCCTATCCGAATAACCCCCTGAGTGTTTGTCATTCTGAGGCGAAGCCGAAGCATCTGGCCTACGTCTCAATTCGCAGCCCAGATGCTTCACGGAGCCTGTCCTGAGCGCAGCCGAAGGGTTCAGCATGACAAACGCCAACAAATAGAATCGTAGGGTGGGCCTTGGCCCACCGATCCGAAATGGTGGGGCACAGCCCCACCCTACGTCTTTTATTATGGGTCGAAGGGAGAATGAGAAATG
>DATKWR010000986.1:0-4276 GCA_035529475.1 Sedimentisphaerales bacterium
CTTGGAACCTGTATTTACGAAAGGAGAATCCGATGAAACGTTGTGTGGTGACAATTGTAGCGGTGGTCTTGACAGCGATCCTGCTGGCTGTAGCAACAGGTGCCGCGGAAAAGCAGGACAGACCAATCGTGCCGAAGGAAAAAACAATGCTGTGGAACGGCGAGGATTTTTCCGGCTGGAAGCTATTTACCCGCGAGCCCGATCACGACGTCATGAAAACGTGGTCGGTCACGAATGGAGTGGTCCGCTGCGAAGGCAAGCCGGCCGGCTACATGCGAACCGAGATAGACTACGCCGACTATTTGTTTCACGCGGAGTGGCGCTGGCCGGGGGAAAAAGGCGGCAACAACGGCGTCCTCGTTCACATGAGCGAGCCGGACGTGGTCTGGCCAAAGAGCCTCGAATGTCAGTTGCACGCGGGCAATGCCGGCGATTTCTGGGTCATCGGCGGCCTTGAGTTCAAAGAGCACGCCCGGGGCGGGGACCGCGTCAAGGGACGCAGGACCATCAAGCTCAAGGACAGCAGCGAAAAACCTCTCGGCGAGTGGAACGCCTACGACATCATCTGCAAGGATGACTGGGTCGTCGTCCTGGTGAACGGCGTTCTGCAGAACGTGGCCACCGAATGTACGCCCCGCTTCGGCAAAATCTGCCTCCAAAGCGAGGGCACGCCGATTGAGTATCGCAACGTCTATATCGAGCCGCTTGAGTAGGCGCCGAGCACGCGGTCCGCACCGTCCGGGCCTGCGCGCGCAGGCATCCCGAGCGTAAGCGATGGATCCTCCCCTTCGCAAGCGAGCTGGTCCTAAAAAATACTTGACCAGTGCCCCTGTAACTGATATAATTAGTGTTTTAAAGCAGCATAAGCCATCGAGTCGCTCTTCGAAGGAGGGCAGTTATGCGCAGCGTGGGCAGTATTATCGGCGTGTGGGGGCCGCAGAGACAGAAATACAAATTGGCCGTACCGCTTTTTGTATTGGTCGCTCTCTGCTTTCTCGCGCAGCCCGCGCAGGCAAAATATGATGGGGGCGCCGGGACGGAAAACAGCCCCTATCTGATTCGGACTTCCGAACAGTTGAACAGCATCGGAGCCGCACGGAGCGACTGGAACAAGTATTTCAAGCTCGTCGCTGATATAGACCTCAGCGCGTACTCCGGCTCGGCCTACAACATCATCGGAACTGAGATGCTGGAATCGTTCAGCGGCGTCTTTGACGGCAACGACCACACGGTCTCCAACTTGAACCTGACCTCCGCCCGCCCGCAGAACATCGGCCTTTTCGGGTACGTATCGGGCAGAATCATGAATCTGGGATTGATCGACCCCAGGGTCGTCGCGCAGGGTATCAATGTCGGTGCGCTGATCGGGTATCTGGATTCCGGCACGATCACCGGCTGCTACGCCACGGGGGTCGATGTTTCAGGAGACGACAATATCGGCGGGCTTATCGGCTGGAGCACCGGAAGACTGTTCAACTGCTCTTCGACGGGAAAGGTCTCCGGCGACTGGTACGTCGGCGGACTCATCGGGCTGATCACTGATAGTACCGTGAACACGTCCTTTTCAAAAGCCGACGTTTCGGGAAATGGAAATGTCGGCGGTCTGGCGGGCAAGACCGGCGATGAGGCCAGCGTAGTCAGCGACTGTTATGCTACCGGCAACGTCAAAGGCGGCACGTACGTCGGCGGGCTCGTCGGCCAGATCGAGCGAGGCAGGACCTACAAGTGCTATTCGACGGGCCGCGTCTTGGGCAATCAGTTCGTCGGGGGCTTCACCGGATATATCAGGGTCTTGGGAGACGCGGTGTTCTGCTTCTGGGACACTCAAAACAGCGGTCAGTCAACAAGCGGCGGCGGCACGGGCAAGACCACTGCCGAAATGCAGACTATCCGCACCTTTACCGATGCAGATTGGGATTTCTGGAACACATGGACGATGTGCGAGGGGACGAATTATCCCGTGCTGCTGTGGCAGATTCCTTCCGCGGATTTCCGCTGCCCGGACGGTGTTGATTTCATCGACTTTGCCTTCTTCGCCGCCCACTGGCACATGCAAGGCTGCAACGCGTCGAATTCCTATTGCGAGGGCACCGACGTCAATCACTCCGGCATCGTCGATTTCCTCGACCTGGAAATCTTCACCGACCGCTGGCTCGAAGGAACTCCGTAAAAATTCACCTCACCGATGACTCAACGATCGAGTTGTTTGCGGCAGCGCGCGCATAAACTTCAAAACTCGTTGCATCTCCGGCCTCCTTGTATTATCATCCGGTATAGAACCTCTGGAGCAAGAGATGTTAGACATTGAGAAGCTAAACGAGATCAAGCGCACTGCAATAATCGCCCTTTTCTCTGACGACGATCTCATGGACTCGCTTGTCTTGAAAGGGGGGAATGCCATTGACATAGTCTATGGCATCGCACAGCGAGCATCGCTCGATTTGGATTTCTTGATCGACAGAGAATTCGACAAGTTTGAGCTGCCGCGAATCGACGGCAAGATCCAAAAAGTCTTAACAGAGACTTTCAAAGCCAGGGGGTACGAGGTGTTCGACGTACAGTTCCTTGAAATCCCTGAGCAACCGAACGCAGCCTCGCCGGAGTTTTGGGGAGGATATCTCATTCAATTCAAAATCATAGAAACCACCAAGTATGAAAATCTCCGGTCTGCGCCTCGCGATCTGCGCGTCCATGCCCTTGAAGTGGGACCAAACCACAAACGAGTATTCAAAATTAGTATTAGCAAATTAGAGTACTGTGCCCCTAAGAGGAAGACTGATCTTGATGACTATACTATTTACGTTTATTCCCCGGAGATGATTGTGTTTGAAAAACTAAGAGCTATCTGCCAACAAATGTCCGAATACACTCTGAACACCACAAAAACTGCCAGGGCGCGTGACTTCTTTGACATTTACACTGTCCTGGAACATTTTGAAATAGATTTCACTTCCCCTCGTAATATTGATGTACTCAAGCTCATGTTTGAGGCGAAGCAAGTCTCTGTTTCGCTAATTCGGGACATCGAAGCGTACAGAGAATACCATCGGCCTGACTTTGTGTCAGTTGAGGCTACTGCCAAGCCGAACATAGAATTGAAGCCCTTCGATTTTTACTTTGACTATGTGCTTGAGAAATGTAAGTGTTTACAAACCCTTTGGAAAATATAGACGCCATCGCTCCGAGTATGCTTTCTCTTTTATCTGATGGGTAAGGTAGAAGTCGTATTTGAAATCGAATTTCCGCAGCAACTCTATAGACCTTTCCTTATAGACCCCCGCCCTCTCTAAGTAAAACCCTATGACTTGGTGATACGGGTAGATGTAGTCCAGCTTCTTCAACGTCGCAGCGAGCTTGTTGACAGACACCCTTGGGCGAGCCAGTTTATAGGCTTTCAAAACCTCGAAGGGCCCCCCCGCATAAACCGGCCTGACAGTCACGTCTATGAGTGTTCTTTCAACATCAGTGACCCTAATTCTCCCTCCTTCGGGGCTATCCATCTCGACTACACCCAGATTACCCGTGTTCTTCCCGTTCAAGAGATATATTCTGTAATCCTCGTGCTGAACGACGTTGCCGGACACTCTGACCGGCCGCCTCATCGCCATATCAATGCGGTCTTGTGTTATAGCTCCCTCGCTGCGAGACTTCGCAGGTTGCTCCTGGTTCACATAGATAGTCTTCGGCACTTGCTCGGTCAGGCCATGCAAGTACATGGCCGTGTAATGTGAAAAATAGCAGCCCGACTGGAGAGTCATCAGGATCTCATGGAGGGGCACTTGACCCCAAACGTACCTTATGATCTTTCGATTAGGAAAATCGAAACTCACCTTCTCAAGATTTGTTTGCTCCAATAGAAAGGCCAGGAACTCCCCGGCGCTCATGCCACGCCGCATTCGCCAAAAAGCCCTGTTCTTTTCCAATATCGCGGCAATATCACCTTCCTTGAATATGCGGCTCCCCTCTTCTTGGAAAGCCTTTACTATGTCCCTTTTTGCTATCTTAATCCGTGGTTCAGTCATAGTTTTAGTCTCCGTGCGGTGTTAGATGTAGTATATATACTACATCTAACTCCATGTACAAGCGAAAACATTCAGCCGCAGCAAGCCCCTAATAACATATTTCCGGCCCGAGTCGGATTATATCGTGTCAGCATTCTCATTGGGGTCACCCTAGCGCATAGCGAGAAACGACTGGCGAACAGGGTATGATAGTATTGTAATATCACTACTGTCCGGTTGTTTGATTTGGAAAACGTTGTAACGATCTTGATACC
>DATKWR010000987.1:0-5617 GCA_035529475.1 Sedimentisphaerales bacterium
CAGGCCGACATCGCCCTGCTCGGCGAGGGTGTCTACGTCGCCTATATAGGCGTGGGGGGGCTTTTTGGCGCGCCGGTCGCCCTCGATGCGATGGACAAATTCTACGAGCACGTCACCAAGACCTACGGGCTCAACTCCAAGGTCGTGCTGGAGGGCTTCAGCCGCGGCGGCCTGTATGCCCTCAACTGGGCGATCCGTCACCCGGATCGGGTGGCGTGCATGTACCTGGACGCCCCCGTGTGCGATTTCAAGAGCTGGCCGGGCGGGGGCGGCAGAGTCAGAATGTCAGGGAGAGATTGGAGGGACTGTCTCGCGGCATATAAAATGACCGACGCGCAGGCGCGGGCCTACAAGGGCAACCCCATCGATAATCTTGCGCCACTGGCCAAAGCGAAGATTCCGATCTTCTGTGTCTGCGGGGACATGCACGACTGGGTGGTGCCGATCGAGGCCAACACCCTGCTTCTGGAGTCGCGCTACAAGGAACTCGGCGGAGAAGTCTATGTGATTCGGAAACCCAAGGCCGGCCATCGCCCGCACAGCCTCCCAGACCCCACGCCGATCGTGAACTTTGTTCTGAAAAACACAACGGGCGGAAAAATGGCTGAGGGTAAATGGAAGGCTGAAAAGGCTGAAAAGGCCAAGAAAGCTTTGGCGGCCCAAAAGGAAGCCGCGGCACCGGCGAAGGCAGCGCCGGTGGCAAATGCAGCGCCTCAGCCTTACCGACAGCACATCTTCTTCTTTGGCGACAGCATCACCAAGGCGGGTGGATACGTGAGGCACATTCAAGGTGCGTTGAACAAACAGACCCCCAAGTTCCCGCCGGTGGTCATTAATTTCGGGCATTACAGCGAAACCATATCGAACCTGAGTGAGGCCTATCATCCCGGCCGACGGCCGTGCATGCTCAACTGGCTCGGCGCCATGGTGGCCGAAAAACCCGACTTCGCAGTTGCCTGCTATGGCATCAATGATGCCATCTATCACCCATATGACGAGAAACGCTTTGCCGCCTATAAATCCGGCATAGAAACCCTGATCGAGAAGTTCAATGCCGTCGACACTTACGTTGTCTTATTCACGCCCCCGCCGTTCGCGGCCGCAGGCCCGCCCTTCCCACCTGGCACGACACCGGCACAGCGTGAGGTACTGCTGGCCGAGGCCAACGCGAAAGCGGAAATAGAGGCGCAGAAGGATCCCAAGAAATACGGTTACCGGACGGCGTATCCATATTATGACCATGTTATGGCACGCTATACCAAATGGGTGCTCACACTGGCCACTCGCGACGGGGTGAGCGTTGTGGACATTCGTACGCCGATGGTCGCAAAGATCAAGGAGGCGTACGGCGGCGATGCAATCCACCCCAACGGCCGCGGCCATGCGATCATGGCTGAAACATTCCTGAAGGCATGGCCGGCGATCCAGGCAAAGCGACTGAAGTTCAAAGCCAAGGCCAAGCCTGCGGCCAAGGGCAAGTAGCACTCTGCGGAACCGAGCATTATTGAGAGAGGATTGGCACTGACCATGACGAGCAACCGAACCAAATCGAAAAGCACAACCGGCCTGCTGCTGACAGTTACACTCGTAACCTTGGCCACGGCCCTGGTTGCGAAGGGCGACTGGACCCGTACAATCCGATACGACACGAAACCCACAAAGAAGTCTGCACTTCGGTCGTTCAAGAGCCCAAAGGATATCGCCGATCACTACAGCGCCTGCATACGCGGGTTCGTCTACCCAGCGAAGACCGGCGAGTACCAGTTTGCCGTAACCGGCGACGACATGACAAAGCTCTACCTGAGCACAGATGACAAACCCGAGAACAAGAAGTTGGTGGCCTACACCGATGAATGGGCCCCGGCCGAGACCTTCAACAAATACCCGACGCAGAAGTCAAAACCTGTCAGCCTGAAAGCAGGGCAGCAAGTCTATATCGAGGCCATTCACCTTGAGAATACGGGTGGGGATCATCTCTCCGTTGGCTGGATAACCCCGGGGTCGAGCGACTTCGTGATTATCCCCGGCGCCAACCTCTCTCCTTTCCCGAAGGGCAGTAAGGGCATTATCTATCACGAAATCTGGCGCGAGCCCGAGACGCCGCCGATCAAGGGTACGCCCAAAATCAGAGTCACCTCCGCCAATGATCCCACCAAGCCAGTGCCTGGCGGTGTCCGATGGTTCTGGAACAATCATCAGAGCAACCTTCAAAAGACCAAAGCCAATAACTTTGATCTGTGTTTTCTGGGCGATTCCATTACGTCGGGCTGGCCGGGCGAGCTCTTGAATAAGTATTTTGGCAAGTATCGGCCCTCAAACTTCGGCATCGGCGGCGACCGGGCGGAGAACGTCCTGTTCCGTCTGAACAATGGCGAACTTGCCTTCACATCACCCAAGGTCATTGTATTGCTGATTGGCGTCAACAACCTGGCCATGGGAAATAACCCTGGGGAAGTCGCTCTGGGCTCCGCCACGGTCATGCGGAAACTCAGGGGCGTGGTGCCTGACACAAAGATTCTATTGCTTGGTATCTTTCCCACCAGGAATCTCGAAAAAAACAAGAAGATCATCGTGGCAAATGAGCTCTTAGCCGGGATGGATGATGGCAAAATGATCCATTACCTCAACATCAACGCCAAATTCTTCGACAAAGACGGCAAAGTACGGAATGAGCTGCTGCAGGATGAGGTGCATCTCACCAGGGCCGGCTTCGTTGTCTGGGCTGAAGGCATCGCCCCGGCCCTGGCCGAGATGATGAAGTAAATGGTCGGCCAGTGGCGGACCGCCCCCCGGGCACAGCCACTCGCCAGCCCGAAGGCCAACCCAAAGTCATGTTTCCTGGTTTTGGAAAAGACTTATGACCCTTATCCGGGTTTCATTCTTGGCGAGGTAAGGTGGCTTTTGCCTGCGCAATCACATACCCTCGCACGTTAACTTGGTTCGTTCAAAAGGGATCCGGCCTTGCCGGTCAACCAGCATGAAGGAGGAGGCATGATTTTCACAAAACCGTCGACCGTACATCCACGTGGCACACGCATCCGCAGAAGCCTTGTCCACGGCACACTCCTGACCATCGCGCTTGGCGCCTTGATCGCGGCGCTCCCCGAGGTTGCGAAAGGAGACGATTGGAACGGGTACGAGAAGATCGATTTCAGCGTCGGGGGCCGCGGGGCACTTCTCGTGGCACCCAAGCAACCCGCGCCAGGCAAACACTGGATCTGGCGTACGGAATTCTTCGGGGTCGCTCCACAGGCCGACATCGCCCTGCTCGGCGAGGAGCATGATGGCAAGCCGGTTGGCGGATCCGCAAGGAGCAATGCTGTGAGCGATGCGACGAAAGTCGATGCGGTCGTCACAGTCGATGCGGACAAGGTGTTGGAAAAGAACTTCCTCGGCGTAGGCGCGCAGTTCAGTCCGTATGACGCTTACAAGATCAGTGCGTCTGACTTTCAGCTCGTCTGTCAGCGCCTGGACCACATGGGCCTGCCACTGACCCGGATAATGCTCATGGCCCACTGGTACTGCAAAGGGCTAGACGACAAGGGTGAGCCGATATATGACTGGGACACCTGGCTCATGCAGCTTCTCTATAAGAACCTCGACTGGTGCGAAAAGAACAACACAACCGTGATGATCGGCGAATGGGCCAGGCCACCGAGCAGGACGGGCATCAAGGGTCTTCAGGACCCACGTTGGGCACGGGTTGTGGCCGACTGTGTTGAGCACCTGCTCGACGACAAGGGCTACACGTGCATCAAGTACTTCAACATGATCAACGAGCCGCAGGGCTCGTGGTCTTCGACCCGCGGCAACTGGGATCTCTGGCGCTCGGTAGTCACGAACCTGCACCACGAGTTCGTTGAGCGTGGATTGGACAAGCGGATCGGGATTGCCGTGGCCGATGCCGGCAAGGAATGGACGTTCAAGGGACTGGACGATGATCGTGTCAGGGCATTGGCCGGCGTGTACGAAGAACATTGGTACCTCATGAACAAATCCATCCTGAGTGGCGGTATGGAGAAAGAGACGCGCGAGCGCGTGGCGGCCATACGCGAGAAGGACCCCGGCAAGGCCTTCTTCCTGGGTGAATGCGGCCTGCATGACGGGCTGGATCACGTGAGGGATCAACAGAAGAACGTCTTCAACTTCTGGTACGGCGTGTCCATGACGGATTTGGCGATCCAGCTCATGCGCGGCGGAGGGGCGGGCCTGGTGGTCTGGGTCCTCGATGATGCCATGCATCAAAAGGCCAGTCGGTCTAGAAAGCCCGAGGACGACCCGTACGAATGGCGCAAGATCTGGGGATTCTGGGACATCGTGGCAGCGTCGCGCGGGAACCCGGAACATCGTAATCTCCGACCGTGGTTCTACGCCTGGTCCATGATGACGCGCTGTTTCCCAGCGGGCTGCAAGACCATTGCGGCAGCGCCATCGGGATTGGATGGGGTTCGAGTGGCCGCGGCCAAGATCGCCGATGGCGACAAGTGGCACCTGAGCATGGCAGCGGTGAACAACTCGGATCAGGAGCGGACGGTACGGCTTGTCGTGCCGGCTGCCGCGGGACAGCCTGTAACGCTCAGCAAGTTCGAGTATGTCGACAAGGACAACGATAACAGGGTCGATTCCTGGCCTGAGGTGGTTGACGCGAACGGCAATGACATCTATCCCACGCCGACCGACACGCTCACAAAGGTGGATCTAGGCGCGGGGCTGGTAGTGTCGCTGCCGCCCAAGAGCGCGCTGTGCGTGACTACCATCAAGGAAGGCCAGCACCTGACACTGCGGTAAGAGATCTGGGAACAATTGAGACCACAGTACGAAAGCACAACACGGAGCTGAAGGCGACGCGGTAAACCGCGCGCCTTAGCTCAGACGTTGGCCTAAGCAAATGGAAAAGCAGACACAGATGCGGAAATCTGGGGACACAATACCATTTTCCTGCCTTCCCGAAATCGGTCAACAGAAAAAACCGTATTGTGTCCCCCGAACTCTCGCTCCCGGAACTCTCCGTGTCCCCCGAACTCCCCCCCGAACTCAAGCCCTTGTCCTTTCGGCGTTTGACACCGCCGAGAACGGGGGTATAATGCGCATAATGGGTCGGGATTCCAGTACGCGAGCGCCAGCCCGAGGGCCAACCCAAAATCCAATTTCCTATCTGTAACTTGGTTCGTTCAAAAGGGATCCGGCCTTACCGGTCAACCAGCATGAAGGAGTAGGCATGATTTGCACAAAACCGTCGACCGTACCTCCACGTGGCACACGCATCCGCAGAAGCCTTGTCCACGGCACACTCCTGACCATCGCGCTTGGCGCCGTGATCGCGGCGCTCCCCGAGGTTGCGAAAGGAGGCGATTGGAATGGGTATGAGAAGATCGATTTCAGCGTCGGGGGCCGCGGGGCACTTCTCGTGGTACCCAAGCAACCCGCGCCAGGCAAACACTGGATCTGGCGTACGGAATTCTTCGGGATCGATCCCCAGGCCGACATCGCCCTGCTCGGCGAGGGTGTCTACGTCGCCTATATAGGCGTGGGGGGGCTTTTTGGCGCGCCGGTCGCCCTCGATGCGATGGACAAATTCTACGAGCACGTCACCAAGACCTACGGGCTCAACTCCAAG